>VXME01000158.1 GCA_009861545.1 Acidobacteriota bacterium
ATCCCGTCCCCCCGCAGATCGCCCTCAACCCACCCATACCTGTTTCAGGAGAGCCGATCTGGCTGCCCCGTCGGACGATCAGGTCGGGACGTGTCCGGAACCGCCCCGCCTCTCCATCGAAGAGGCAGTCCCGGTGCCCGCCTTGCGCTGAAACACTCAGGTCCGCGTCCGCGAGCGCACGGGCAAGCAGTCGCGCCACATATTCCTCAAAGAGGATGTTCATCTCGAACAGCAGGGCGTAGCCATCGATAGGGCCGGCGCTCGTTTGCTGATGGCGGTCACCCAGAAGGAGCCGTGCCAGCGACAGTAGCTCTCGCCATCGCGTGTTCGTCCGGTCGAGCACGATCAGGTCCCAGCGCAAGGCACCCGGGGGCACACTTGAGATGTCGGAGTAAGCGAAGCTCAGCTCGCGCAAGGCGCGCTGATTATCCGGAGCCTGGGCAACGCGGGAAAGCTTGTCGATGGCTGCGCGCATGACCTGATTGAGCGCGATGTCGGGCGAACGCGCGTCGAACCGGCAAGCCAGTTTCTGGGGCGAGACCGGGAGGATCGAGAATTGTCGCGTCACATCGAGACGCCCGCGCAGGGTGGGGAGGTCGTCCTCCTGCTCGGTGTACTGCTGCGGTATGCCCTGGCGCACCGCGTCGGCAAGCTTGCCGCAATAGAGCCGGATCAACAATTCCAGGAGCGTGTGGCGTTGCCAGCCGAGTTGCGTGATTGCGCCGGCATCGATGCGGATGTTCCGCGCGATAGCCAGCATGTGAATCAACCGGCGGCGCAGCGTGGTGTTGTCCACCCCGCTTTCGCCCGTGCCGTCGATCTTCGGCAGAATCTCGAGCTGGCAGCCGGGCGTGGCAATCACCCCCACTACGCCACGGGCCCGTAGCTCTTTTCGGCCGTGTTCCAGCACCCCTTCGTTGGCGAGCCCAGAGAAGACCGACGCCCGCGCCGCCGCCGCGAGCTGGTCTGCGTGGGACGCGGGGATCGTCGTCTCGTCCGTCCCATAGCGGATGCGCCCCCATTCGCGGATGGTTCGGCGGATCATCCTTCCAGCCCTGTGTAATCGAAGTCCTCGGAGCGGACCTCCCAGCGGAACCGGGGCAGGTCATCGCCATCTTCAATGCCAGGCGGCGCCTTGATCACCGAGCGCTTCAGGAAGTGGCCCGTAATCGGCCCATCGTGCGATTCCGCGTCGCCCAGCACGGCCGCGATCTTCCCCCAATCCTCGAAGAAGTACTCGGCCAGCAACGGGATCACTTTGTCCCGCATGACAGCGTCCACATCTGCTCGCGATGCGCAGCTGATAAAGTAGGCATGCCCGATCTGGTGTTCGCGGTCATAGAGGTACTCGATCCGCTTGTTGAGAGAATCGAGGATTCGCGGCAGCGCGAGCCCGCATCTCTCGGCCGCCCCGTCCAGTAGGGACGGATCGGGCATCATCTCGTTAAAGGTGAAGCGGCGGCGCAACGCAGTATCCAGCAACGCGATTGACCGGTCCGCCGTGTTCATCGTGGCCAGGATGTGCAGATTCGAGGGAACGCCGAAGTCGTCGCCGGAATACGGCAGGCGGACTCTCAGCGCGTTCGGCTGGCCCAGGCGCTTATCCGGTTCGAGGAGCGTGATCAGCTCCCCGAAGACCTTCGAGATGTTGGCGCGGTTGATCTCGTCGATGATCAAGACGAAGGGTTCCGGCTCCGTCGGGCTCTCCGTCTGCTGGCTGTTCAAGTAGCGCTCGAGAGCCGGGATGTTGAGCTCCTTGTCAAGGAGCACGTAGATCGATTTCTGCGTGAAGCGCCGCGTGTAGATCTCGCTGACGGACACGCCTTCGCGGTCCGTCCAGTGCCAGCGTACGGAGCGTCTATGAGCATAGCCTCCCTCTGGCCGGGGGTGGAATTCATAGTCGCCGGTGAATTCGCCGATCGCCCGAAACAGCAAGTTACCCTTCGACACGATTACGATGTCACCGTTGCGCACCCAGTTGCGGAAGATGAAAGGCATCTGAACCACGCCCGACCGCGCATCGACGTCGTTGTGTCCCTTGGTCTTGCAGGCGTCGACGACGGCTTCCCGCTTGGCGTACTTGTCATCACTCCAATCGATGTCTTCGAAGCCGAGCAACGCGTAATCCTCTGCGATGGCCTCCTCGAAGAGATGTGCTTCTTCAGGGTTGTTCGCCTCCCCGATCGACATCTTGAAGACCTGCCGGCCTTCGATGGTGAACGGGTCGCCATCGGTCGACCGGCCCCGGCTCGTCTCGGCACGCTTCGCGATGCGGCGGAAGATGCCCGGGACGGTTTCCAGCCGAAAGCCAGCGGAGGAGGGGGCGTCGTCTTCGTCCGACCCGGTGATCGGCTGTCGGCCTTCCACGAAATCCTCGTAGGACATCGACTGGTGAAAGGTGACGAACTCGATGCGTCCGGCTGCGAGGAGACGCTGGTAGGTCTGCATCAGCGCCTCGCGATCGTCCTGCAATGGCTCGCCGCAAAGCCTGACGGCTTCCGCGGCGGTGAGAAACGTCTTACCGGTGCCGGGTGGTCCGTAGAGGACGAGGTTCAGGGGCGGAATCGGCATGCTCACGGGGCCTTTCTTGGTGTGGCAGGCAATCCAGAGGAAACCCTGCAAGTCTAGCCAGTCCTGCGGCTGCCACTGCCACTCGTCGCGCATTACGCCGAAGAGCTCGTCGAAGACTTCCGCGAAGCGGCGATAGTCTGACGCCATGTTCGCCCTGGCTTCGACGAACAGCTTTTCTCCCGTGAGCTTCTCCCAAGCCTCGTTCATCCACGTGATCTTGAGGGGAGCTGCCTCACCGGGGCGCACCATGGACAGCGAAGAAAACAGGATGTTGAGGCGCTCGCCATAGGTCAGCGATGCAGCGCCTCTCTTCTTCAGGGCGGCGAGCGCCTCGAACGCTTGCGAAAGGGCTTCCGCTGCGGGTTGGTCTGACCGGATCACCTGCCCGACGATGGCATGGAACTCACCGAGCAGCTCGGGTTCCTGCTTGGCGATCTTGTCCCTGGTCTGCCATCGCACAAGGGGGCCGGTTTTCGCTGCGGTCTCGAGTATGTCGAAGACGGCCCTTCCAAGGGCTTCGTCGTCGCCACCATCTCCAAGCGCGGTCCGCACACGTTCCGAAGCCTTCACCTTGTAGGTCTTTTCATGCTTGGCCCATCCCGATCCTGGATCGCCAAAGCTCCTGAAGTCCGGACACTCAGCGAGAAACCGATTGCGCAACTCGTTGAGAGCCGATCTGTAGATGCGACGATCCCTCAGGTCGAACCGAAAGATCGTGGCTGAGCTTTGGTCGGCGCCGATTCGCTCGGGCGGCGCAATCTGAGCGAGATTCTGGAACTTGCGCCCGGCAAGAGCCTGGCAGATGTTCGGCCATGCCTCCTTCAGATTGAGCGCCGTGTTCACGTCGCGCACGAGAACTTCGGCCTGTCCACGCCCTTCCTTCCGGGCCGGCTCGACGTAGTGTTCAAGGACATACTGCCGGATGCGGTCGGCATCTTTGGCTGGTCCCGGAGGTTCACCGTCGAGGAACCGGCCATATTGGCCCAGCCAGCGGTGCCAGCTCGAAAGCCGCTTCTGAGGGTTCTTGGAGTCCGGCATCAGAATCCGGTAGTCCTGCCCGCCGCCGCGCGCATCTTCCCGTATTCCGCCCAGCCGTTCGCGTAGCGACTCGAAACGGTCCGCTTCCCAGGCTGCGTCCAGATCTGGGAACGGCATTCCGAGCTCTTGCAGCTTCCGTTCGATCGTCCTGATGGCGTAAACACGGGTGTTTTGCGCGGCGACGGCCTGAGCGCCTCCTTGCTCGAGCCACTTCCTGAACACGGTTTCCTTTGCCATGGGCCTCGTCGTGTCCTTGGTTCGTTAGTTGTGCAATCTCTAGCCGGGAAGGCAATGAAGGCGGCATCGAAGGCACAATAGAGATTCCTGCCTACCCGGCGCTGCAGGCGGACCAGCGACTGGCCGACCGGATGATGCACGGCATGTCGACGGCCGCGGTGCGCCGGTGCTGCCGGCCTGCCATCAAGATGACAAATCATAAAGGGACGGGGATTCGTGCCCGAAGCGGCTCCTGAAAGGAGCCGATGAGCGCCTGAAACCCCGTCTCTCCGCCAGAACGGCCCGAACGGGCCGCTCTGGCGGAGGGACGGGGATTCGAACCCCGGAGCGAGTTTCCCCGCTAACGGTTTTCAAGACCGCCGCCTTCGACCGCTCGGCCATCCCTCCGCAAGACGATAATCATCCCACACCCGGCTCGATCACCTCGAGCCCGCCCATGTACCCGCGCAGCGCTTCCGGAATCACCACCGACCCGTCCCGCCGCTGATTGTTCTCCAGAATCGCCACGAGTGCGCGCCCCACGGCCACGCCGGATCCGTTCAGCGTGTGCACGTGCTCCGGCTTCCCCTTCCCGTCCCGGCGGAAGCGGATGCCGGCGCGCCGCGCCTGGAACGCCTCGGTGTTGCTGCACGACGAGATCTCGCGGTAGGCGTCGTGCCCCGGCAGCCACACCTCGAGGTCGTAGGTCTTCGACGCCGCGAACCCCATGTCGCCGGTGCACAGCAGCACGGTGCGGTACGGCAGGCCGAGGCGCTTGAGCACCTCCTCGGCGTGCAGGGTCAGCGCCTCGTGCACGTCCCAGGACGTATCCGGCGTCGCGTAGGCGACCAGCTCCACCTTGTCGAACTGGTGCTGGCGGATCAGGCCCCGGACGTCCTTGCCGTACGACCCCGCCTCGCTCCGGAAGCAGGGCGTGTAGGCGACGTAGCGCGCCGGCAGCAGGCGGCCGTCCAGGATCTCCTCCCGGTGCAGGTTGCACAGCGGCACCTCCGCCGTCGGGATGAGATACAGGTCCCAGTCCCCCGCCACCTTGAACAGGTCGTGCTCGAACTTCGGCAGATTGCCGGTGCCGGTCAGCGCGGCCGCGTTGGCCAGGAACGGCGGCTCGATCTCGGTGTAGCCGTGCTCGCCGGTGTGCAGATCGAGCATGAAGTTGATGAGCGCCCGCGCCAGCCGCGCGCCGGTCCCGGTCAGCACCGCGAAGCGCGATGCCGCCATGCGTACGGCGCGCTCGAAGTCGAGGATCCCGAGCGCCGGGCCCAGCTCCCAGTGCGGGCGCGGGGCGAAGTCGAAGCGCGGCGGCTCGCCGTGCCGGCGAATCTCGACGTTGTCGGCTTCGGAGCTGCCCACCGGCACGCTGGCGTGCGGCAGGTTGGGCAACGTACGGGCGAAGGCGTCCCGTTCTTCTTCGACCGACCCGAGCCGGGCCTCCAGCGCCTTGATGACGGCCCCATGCTCCTGGCCGAGCTGCATCAGCTCGGCGAGCTTGTCGCCGTCGTCGCCCGCCTTGCGGGCCCGGGCGACCTGCTCGCCCACGAGCTTGCGGGCCCGGCGGTTCGTCTCGAGCTCCGGGATGATGGCGCGGCGCTGGGCGTCGGCCCGCACCAACCGGTCGAGATCGGCGTTGTGATCCTCGCTGCGCGTCAGCAGGCGCGCGCGGACGTCGTCGAGGTGTTCACGGAGCAGGGCTGGATCCAACATGACAGACCACGAATGATACGATCCGAAACCGCATGCCGACGAACGCCGCTGTCCGGACCGTCCTCGTGCCGGCGGCCGGCCTCGGCACGCGGATGCTGCCCGCCACCCGGGCCGTCCCCAAAGAGCTGCTCACCCTCGTCGACCGCCCGATCATCCAGTACGGCGTCGAGGAGGCGGTGCAGTCCGGTGTCCGGCGCGTGGTGCTCGTGACGAACCCGGGCAACACCCTGACCGCCTCGCATTTCGCGCCCGCCCCCACGCTCGAGGCGGAGCTGCAGGCGCGCGGGAAGCCCGATCTGCTGGCGACCGTCCGCGCGCTCACGGCGCTGGCCGACGTGACCACCGTCCACCAGCCGGAGCCGCTCGGCCTCGGCCACGCGGTGCTGTGCGGCCGCGACGCCGTCGGGGACGCGCCGTTCGCGGTCATGCTGCCCGACGACATCATCGACGCCGACCCGCCGGCCCTGGGGCAGATGCTCGACGTCTTCGCCGCGTGCGGCGGGCCGGTCCTGCTGGTCGAGCGCGTGCCGCGCGACGCCGTCCACCGCTACGGCATCATCGCGGCCGAGCCGATCCGCGACGGCGTGTTCCGCGTGACCGACCTGGTCGAGAAGCCGGCGGCGGCCGACGCGCCGTCCGACCTCGCCATCGTCGGCCGCTACATCCTGACGCCCGACCTCTTCCCCACGCTTGCAGCGACGGAACGGGGCGCCGGCGGCGAGATTCAGTTGACCGACGGCCTGCGTCAGCTCCTGCGCAGCCGCCCGATCCACGCCTGCGCGCTGAACGGGATCCGGCTCGACGCCGGGAACCGGAGCGGCTTCCTGAAGGCCACTATCCACTTCGCCGCGAAGCAGCCGGCCCTGGCCGCGGATCTGCGGGACGCGCTGGACAGCGCGACGGCGCCGGCGACGGGAAACTGAGAGACGCCCGGGACTTTGCCCTGGAGGGGTTTCGCGGCGCGAAACCCCCAACGCAACCGCAGGCGGCGCCGCTACCGGGCAGCAGCCGGGTCCGACGACTTCGCCGGCGAGCCGGTCGACTGGCTCCCGGACGTCGAGGATGACGCGTCCTTGGACGCCGAGGCGGCGGCGTCCTTGCCGTCGGCGCTCTTCTTGCCGTCGCCTTTCGCGCCGCCGGCCGCCTTCCCCTCGCCGCCGTCCTTGCGGGCGCCTTCCTGCGCGTCGCCGCTCGACTTCTTCGCGTAGTCCGTGACGTACCACCCGGTCCCCTTGAACTGGATGGCCGGCGACGACAGCAGCTTGCGCACCTGCCCGCCGCAGACGGGACAGGTCGATACCAGTGGATCCGAGAACTTCTGGATCCGCTCGAAGCGGTGTGCGCAGTCGTTGCACTCGTATTCGTAGAGCGGCATCGTCTCAGTCGGTCCGGATGGACGGCGCCATCGTGACGCCGAATCGAGCGAACCTCCTATTTTAGTTGTGGACGGGGCGGCGCGACAATGTTCGGAGGACGAGCGCGACCGGCAGTGACCGTCCCGGCCTACACCCGCTCCAGCTTCGCGTAGCGCGCCAGGATCTTCTTGACGCCGACGCCGGTGAAGCGGATGGAGAGCTTCAGGTCGCCCGCCGCCGGCTCGACGCCGACCACGGTGCCGACCCCGAACTTCGGGTGCCGCACCCGCGCGCCGCGCGAAATGCCTCCCGCGGACTGGTCCTCGTCCGCGTCGTCGTAGAACGTGGCGGGCGGCTCGTGGGAATCGGCTCGCCGCCGGCGGCCGGCGTGCCCGCGATACCCGCGCGACGGACCCTCGTATCCGGCCGACGGCAGCCGCGCACGGTACGCCGGCTCGACCACCCGGACCAGCTCGTGGGGAATCTCGAACAGGAAGCGCGACGGCTCGGTCGACTGGTACTCGCCGAACAGCCGCCGACGCGCCGCGCTGGTCAACACCAGCCGCCGCTCGGCCCGCGTCATGCCGACGTAGCAGAGGCGCCGCTCCTCCTCCAGGCCTTCCTCGTCGTCCAGGGTGCGGGAATGCGGAAACAGGCCGTCCTCCATGCCCGCCAGCACCACGAGTGGGAACTCCAACCCCTTGGCCGCGTGCAGGGTCATCAGCCAGACGCGCGCGTCCTCCGACCCTTCCCCTTCGTCGGCCTCCGACTGCAGCGAGTACGCATCGACGAAGCCGCCCAGGCTGTGCTCTTCTTCCCGCAATTCGTAGTCCTGGGCCGCCGACACCAGCTCCATCAGGTTCGACAGGCGGCTCTCGGCCTCCTCGCTGCCGTCCTTGCGCAGCGCCGCGACGTAGCCGCTCTCGGTGAGGACGGCCGAGAGCGTCTCCGAGACCGACCGCCTCTCGGCGGTCGCCCGCGACGACTCCATCAGCGTCCGGAACGCCGACAGCGCGGTCAGGGCCCGCTTCGGGAGCAGGTGCTCGTCGGTCGCGCGCAACAGCCGTTTCCACAGCGACCACCCGGTCCCCGCGGCACCCGGCCCGGCGGGTTCGTCGAAGAGCGGTGCGTCATGGACGGGCGGGGGCTCGACGCCTTCGAGCCCGGTCATCACGCCCGGACCGATCCCGCGCGGCGGGACGTTGATGACGCGGCGCAGGCTGATGTCGTCGTCCGGGTTCAGCAGCAGCTTCAGGTAGGCGAGGGCGTCCTTGATCTCCCTGCGTTCGTAGAAGCGGACCCCGCCGACCACGCGGTACCGGATGCCCGCGCGCCCCAGCGCCTCCTCGATCACCCGCGACTGCGCGTTGGTGCGGAAGAGCACGGCGGCGCGCCCCGCGCCCCGCGCCGCATCGCGCAACTGGCCGAGGATGAAGTCGGCTTCCTCCAGCTCGTCGTTGGCGCGATGGAAGAGGATCGGGTCGCCGCCGGCGCTCTCCGTGTACAGACGCTTCTCGCGCCGGCGCCGATTGTGCGCGATCAGCCCGGAGGCGGCGTCGAGAATGACCTGCGTCGACCGGTAGTTGCGCTCGAGCCGCACCACGGTCGTCTCGGGAAAGTCGTCCTCGAAATCGAGGATGTTCCGCAGGTCCGCTCCCCGCCACTTGTAGATGGACTGGTCCGGATCCCCGACCACGCAGAGGTTGCGGTGCCGCTCCGCCAGGTAGCGCACCAGCAGGTACTGCGGCCGGTTCGTGTCCTGGTACTCGTCGACCATGATGTAGCGGAAGCGTTCCCCGTACCGGCTGCGCGTCTCGTCCGACTCCTCGAACAGCATCACCGTCTTCAGGAGCAGGTCGTCGAAGTCGAGGGCATGACTCGAGGTCAGCGCGCGGGCGTAGCGCTCGTAGACCTCCGCAAGCTGCTCGTCGGCGAAGCTCTCGCCGGCCCGGCGCAGATCCGCGGCGCTCTCGAGACGGTTCTTCGCCTGGCTGATGCGCGACAGAAGCGACTTGGGCGGCACCATCTTCGGGTCGATGTTCAGCTCCTTCATGGCCTGCCGCACCACGTTGAGCTGGTCGACGCCGTCGTAGATCACGAAGTCGCGCGAGAGGCCTATCCGCGGGCCCTCGCGGCGCAGCAGCCGCGCGCAGAAGGCGTGGAAGGTCGAGACCCAGAGCCGGGGCGCCGCGATGTCGAGGAGCCGCTCGACGCGGGCGCGCATCTCCTCGGCCGCCTTGTTGGTGAAGGTCACCGCGAGGATCTGATCCGCCGCCGCATGGCCGCCGCCGATCAGAGAGGCGAGCCGATGGCAGATGACCCGCGTCTTGCCGGATCCGGCCCCGGCGAGGATCAGCAGCGGCCCGTCGCGGTGCAGCACCGCTTCACGCTGCTCCGGATTGAGCCCGGACAGCAGATCGTCGCCGCCGGCTCCGGCCTGCGGAAGGCCGTTCCTACTCAACCGTCACGCTCTTGGCCAGGTTGCGCGGCTGGTCGACGTCGCAGCCCCGCAGCACGGCGATGTGGTAGGCGAGGAGCTGGAGCGGCACCACCATCGGGATCGGCATCAGCAGCGGGTGGGTCGGCGGGACGGGAATGACCGAGTCGCGTTCGCGATCGAGGACCACGTCGAACTCGTCCGGCGGGGCGTCGGTGACCACGATCACGGAGCCGCCGCGCGCCTTCACTTCCTGCAGGTTCCCGCGCATCTTCTCGAACACCTTGTCCTGCGGCACGAGGGCCACGACCGGCATGTGCTCGTCGATGAGCGCGATGGGGCCATGCTTCATCTCGCCGGCCGGATAGCCCTCGGCGTGGATGTAGGAGACCTCCTTGAGCTTGAGGGCGCCCTCGAGCGCGATGGGGTAGTTGACGCCCCGCCCCAGGTAGAGGAAGTTGGTGCTCCGGTAGAAGCGCTTCGCGATCGACTGGATGAGGGAATCGGACTTGAGGGCGTGCTCGATGAGCACAGGCACGTGCGCGATCGCCTCGATGAGGCCCCGAGCCGCCGGCGCCTCCAGGGTCCCGCGGGCGTGCGCGAGGTGCAGCGCGAGCAGGTGCAGGGCGAGCAACTGCGACGTGAACGCCTTGGTGGACGCGACCCCGATCTCCGGACCCGCGTGGGTGTAGACCGTGCCGTCGGACTCGCGCGTGGCCATGCTGCCGACGACGTTGCAGATGGCGATGCTGCGGGCGCCCTTTCCGCGCGCCTCGCGCAGCGCCGCGAGCGTGTCGGCGGTCTCTCCCGACTGGGTGATGACCACCGCCAGCGTCCGGTCGCCGACGATCGGATCGCGGTAGCGGAACTCCGACCCGTAGTCGACCTCCACGCGCACGCGCGCGAGCTGCTCGAGGAGGAACTTCCCGACCAACGCGGCGTGCCAGGACGTGCCGCAGGCCACGAGGACCACCTGCTCCACCTCGCGCAGCGCGGCCTCGGGAATCTCGAGCTCGCCCAGGAAGACCCGCGCCCGTTCCTCGGAGACGCGGCCGAGCACCGTCTCCTGCAGCGCCCACGGCTGCTCGAAGATCTCCTTGAGCATGAAGTGCTTGTACCCGGCCTTCTCGGCCATGACCGGGTCCCACTGAATCCGCTGCGTCGCCTTGGACACGGCGCGGCCGGTGAAGTCGGTGAACTCGACCCCGCCGTGCGTTATCACGGCCATCTCCCGGTCGCCGAGGAAGACCACGTCACGCGTGTGATCCAGGATGGCGGGGATGTCGGATGCCACGAGGAACTCGTCGTCGCCGATGCCGACGACGATCGGCGGGCCGTTGCGGACCGCGACGATCTTGTCGGGGTCCTCGGCATGAACCAGCACCATCCCGAACAGCCCGCGCAGTCTCCGCAACGCACGCCGGACCGCATTCTCGATGCCGTCGCCCTGCAGCTCGGTTTCGACCAGGTGGGCGATGACCTCGGTGTCGGTCTCCGTCTCGAAACGGTGGCCGCCCTGCTGCAGCTCTCGTTTCAGCTCCAGGTAGTTCTCGACGATGCCGTTGTGCACGACGACCAGCTGGCCGCTGCAGTCGCGGTGCGGATGGGCGTTCTCCTCGGTCGGCCGGCCGTGGGTGGCCCAGCGCGTGTGCCCTACCCCGTAGTCGCCGTCCACCGGATCGGTCTGGATGGTCCGCTCGAGTCGCTCGAGCTTCCCGGCGCTGCGGCGTACCTCGATCCGCCCGCCCGCCACCAGCGCGATGCCGGCCGAGTCGTAGCCGCGGTACTCCAGCCGCCGCAGTGCGCCGATGAGCACCGGCACGACCGGCTTCGCTCCGACGTAGCCGACGATGCCACACATAGAGGATGTCCTACTCCGACTCCCCGATCTTGTTGCGCAGGACCGTCGCGTGCTCCGGCTTGTTCACCTGGCGGGCCCGCGCCAGAGCGAGGGCATCCGCCGGCACGTCGTCCGTGATGCACGAGCCGGCCGCGACGTACGCCCCGCGCTCGACCGTCACCGGCGCAACCAGTTGCGTCCCGCTGCCGACGAAGACGTCTTCCCCGATCGTCGTCCGGTGCTTGGCCGCGCCATCGAAGTTGCAGGTGATGGTCCCGGCGCCGATGTTGGCGCCGGCGCCGACCGCGGCATCGCCGACGTAGCTCAGGTGGCCCGCCTTGGCGCCGGCGCCGAGCGTCGCCTTCTTCAGCTCCACGAAGTTGCCCACCTTCGCCTCCGCGCCGACGGTGGAGCCGGGACGAATATGCGCGAAGGGACCGACGCGGGCCGCACTGGCGACCTCGGCATCGATGATAACGGAATGGTTGTTCACCGTGACGTCGTCGCCGACGACCGAGTTCACGATCCGGACGCCGGCATGCAGCTCGCAACGGGCGCCGATGGACGTGCGCCCCTCGAGGATGACGCCCGGGTGAATCACCGTATCGGGCCCTACGTCGACGTCGACGTCGACGTAGGCGGTCGCCGGGTCGACGATGGTGACGCCCGCCGCCATCATTTCCTCGTTCTTTCGATGACGCATCAGCGAACCTGCTTCCGCCAGCTCGCGCCGGCTGTTGATGCCGCGGATCTCGTCGGCCGCCGCGACCACGGTCTCCACGTCGAGTCCCTGCTCGCGGTACCGCCGCAGGATGCCCGGCAGGTAGCGCTCGCGCTTCGGTCCGGCCTCCGGCACCGCCCGCAACGCCGCGAAGAGCGGTGCGAGATCGAACGCGTAGATGCCGCTGTTGACCTCCCGCAGCGCGCGTTGCGCCGGGGTCGCATCCGCTTCCTCGACCACCTCGGCGACCTGCCCGCCGCGTCGGACGATGCGGCCGTAACCGTACGGGCGCTCGAGCGTGGCCGTCAGGACGGTCGCCGCCGCCCCGGTTCGCTCGTGGGTCTCGGCCAGGGCCTGCGCTGTCCCGGCCGCAACCAGCGGCGCATCACCCATCAGGACGATCAGGGTGCCGTGCTTCCCGGCCAGCATCGGCTCGGCCTGCAGAACCGCATGCGCCGTACCGAGCTGCCGCTGCTGGCGGGCGAAACGCAGCCCGCCGCGGCTGACGGCCAGCTCGCGCTCGACCGCCTCGGCCTGATGGCCCACGACGAGCGTCGTCGACGCGGCGGCGAGCGGATCGGCCGCCCGCAGGACGTGCTCGACCAGCGGGCAGCCCGCGAGCCGGTGCAGCACCTTCGGCCGGCTCGACCGCATGCGGGTGCCCTTGCCGGCCGCCAGCACCAGGACGTGCCGTGCGCTCAATGCCGGCCCCTCGCGCCTTCTATCGCCTGGTACACGCGGCGGCTCGGGACATCGTACTTGGAGGCCAGTGAACGCACGGACGCCCGGCGGGACAGCCCGGATTCTGTCAACAGACCGAATTCACGAAGAAGGTCCGCCCCGGCCGGCACTTCCACGGGAGCCCCGGACACCGGCGCGCGGGCCAGGACGACGGTGAACTCGCCGCGCGGATTCTGCAGTCCGGCCAGCACATCGGGTATAGGTCCAACAACCAAGGACTCGTGGAGCTTGGTCATCTCGCGGCAAACGGCCACGGTTCGGCTGGCGCTCACGGTTTCGAGATCCGCCAGCGACGCGCGAATCCGGTGGGGCGCTTCAAAGAAGACGACCGGCCGCGGCTCGCTCGCCACCTCTGCGTACCACTGTTTTCGGTCTTTTGACCGTGCCGGCGGAAATCCCGCGAACGTGAAAGCGTCCTCCACCATGCCGGACGCGACCAGGGCCGCCAGCACGGCGCTCGCCCCCGGGACCGCCTCTACCCGGAAGCCGGCGTCGAGGGCCGCGCGAGCGAGCCTCCGGCCCGGGTCCGAAATCAGCGGCGTGCCCGCGTCGCTCACCATCGCCATCGTCTGGCCCTCCGCCAGCCGCGCCAGCAGACCGCCCGTCCGGCGGGATTCGTTGTGCTCGTGCAGACTGATGCGCCGCGTCGTGATCCCGTAGTGGTCGAGCAGCCGCGCCGCGCGGCGGGTATCCTCGGCCGCAATCAGGTCGACTTCGCGCAATACCCGTACGGCGCGATACGTCACATCCTCGAGATTCCCGATGGGAGTCGACACGATGTGAAGCGTGCCGGGCGTGAGCGCAGAGGGCACGAGATCTTCAGCAGGCTGCCGCGAGCGACACGATCGGGTCGCGCCAGTATTGTACCATCAAGGGGTCAGCGTAACGTTCCAACCTTCGTGACACGTCCGATGCGCCAGTCGATCACCAGCCACGTCTCCGAACCGCTCTCGCACTTCGTCGAGGAGTACCTTGCCTCTGTCTACGAGATGTACCCGACGGCTGCGGCGGCCGACGGCGTCCATACCCACGACGACCTGCTCGAGGACCTGAGCCGGCCGGCCGTCGACGCGCGCGTCCGCGAGCTCGGCGGCTGGGCGCGCCGACTCGACGGCATCAACCCCTCGGCGCTGACACCGGTCGAGGCGATGGAGCGGCGGATGCTCGGCGACCGGATTCGCGGTCATCTGTTCGCCCTCGAAGAGGTGCGCGGCTGGCAGCGCAATCCGCTGTACTACGCCGACATACTGGCGGAGAGCCTCGCCGGGCAAACCCTCTTCGCCTACGCCGACCTGGCGGAGCGGGCGCGGCGCGTGGGTTCGAAGCTGCGGCAGGTGCCGCGGCTGCTCGACTCTGCGCGGCAGAACGTCACCGAGGCGCCGGGGCTGTTCGTCAAGGTCGGCATCGAGTCGTTCGAGGGACTGCTGACCTTCGTCGAGCGCGACCTGCCGCGCGCATTCCGCGACCTGGAGGACCTGCACCTGCTCGGCGTGCTCGCGGACACGTCGATCGAGGCCACCGACGCCCTGCGCGCGCACATCGCGCACCTGCGGGACGCGGTGGCCCCGCGGAGCCGCGCTTCGTTTCGTCTCGGCCGCGCGCGGTTCGAGCAGAAGCTGCGGCTCGACGAGGGTCTCGACCTGCCGGCCGACCAGTTGCTGGAGATAGCACGGCGGGAGCTGCACGCCGCGCAGGACGAGTTCGCGCGCGTCGCGGCGCAGATCGACCCGGACCCGGCAACGGCGTGGCGGCGGACCCGGGACCGTCATCCGGCGCCGGACGCGCTCATCCGCGAGGCGGGCGCGCAGGTCGAAGCACTGGAGACGTTCCTGACGCGGAAGCGCATCGTGACCGTTCCGGAGCATGTCGGGGTACAGGTGCGGCCGACCCCGGATTTCCACCGCTGGACGGCCGCCAGCCTCTGGACGCCGGGCCCGTTCGAGACGACCCGCCTGCCGGCGTTGTACCACGTCACCAACGTCGACCCGGCCTGGACGGCGGAGCGCCAGGCCGAGCACCTGCGGGACCTGAGCTACGCGACCCTCTCATCGATCGCCGCGCACGAGGTCTTTCCCGGCCATTTTCTGCACGGCGAGCACCTGCGCGCCGTGCGCTCGCCGTGCCGCAAGTCGGGATTCTTCGCGGCGACCTCGTTCGTCGAGGGCTGGGCCCACTACGCGGAGCAGATGGTCCTCGACGAGGGCTTCGAGCGCGGGAATCCCGAGCTGCGGCTGGGCCAGTTGGCCGAGGCGCTGCTCCGCCTCGCCCGCACCGTCGTCGGCATCCGGCTGCACACCGAGGACATGTCCGTCGAGCAGGGGGTCCGCTTCTTCTGCGAGGAGGCGTACATCGAGGAGTCGAGCGCGCGGCAGGAGGCCGAGCGCGCCACGTTCGACCCCGGCGCCGTGCTCTACGCGCTGGGGAAGCTGATGCTGCTCAAGTTGCGCGCCGACGTGAAGGAGGCCGAAGGAGAGAGTTTCTCCCTCCAGCACTTTCACGACCGGCTGCTGGGGCAGGGTTGCCTTCCTTTCTGGATGCACCGGGCGCTGATGGCGGCCGGCGGGCCCGCGATCGAGTAGAGGGAACCCGAGCGTGACGACCCCGCTGTACGTGCGGCTTGCGGTTGCGCTGCCAGTCGTACTCTTCGTCTGGTTCTGCACGCTGATTCCAGCCGTCTCCAGCGGAGAGGCCCTCGTCTGGGAGATGGCATGGCTGCCGCAACTGGGTATCGACCTCGACCTGGTGGTCGACGGTCTGAGCCTGCTGTTCGCCCTGCTGATCACCGGCATCGGCGCGTTCATCTTCCTCTTCGCCGGCGCGTACATGAAGGGCTACCCGCAACGTGGCCGGTTCACCCTTTTTCTCGTCAGCTTCATGCTGGCGATGCTCGGCCTCGTGCTGGCCGACAACCTCGTCGCGCTGTTCGTCTTCTGGGAACTCACCACGATCACCTCGTTCCTGCTCATCGGCTACTCGCATGAGAACACCACCGCCAGGCGCTCCGCTCTGCAGGGACTGCTGGTAACCGGCGCGGGCGCCCTGGCGATGCTGGCCGGCTTCGTCGTCCTGGGTCAGGCCGTCGGCACCTTCAGCCTCCGGGAGATGCTGGCCGACCAGCAGCATTTCGCGGACCACCCGCGCTACACGGCGGTCGTCGTCCTGGTGATGCTCGGAGCCTTCACCAAGTCGGCGCAGTTCCCGTTTCACTTCTGGCTGCCCAACGCGATGGCGGCTCCCACGCCCGTCTCGGCCTATCTGCACTCGGCGACGATGGTCAAGGCAGGCGTCTTCCTGCTGGCCCGCCTGACCCCAGTCCTGGGGGGGACCGCACTCTGGATGGAGACGCTGACCGCCGTGGGAGCGGTGACGGCGGTGTACTCGGCGTTCGTCTCGCTGGGCAGGTCCGACCTGAAACAGGTGCTGGCCTACACCACGATCATGGCGCTCGGCGTGTGCGTCCTGTTTCTCGGATCGCCGACCGACGCGGGGCAGGGCGAGCCGTCGCGCGGGGTTCTGGCGGCGCTTGCGTTCCTGGTCGCGCATGCCCTCTACAAGGCGGCCCTGTTCATGGTTGCCGGGACCATCGAGAAGGCGACCGGCACCCGCGACCTGACCCGGCTCGGCGGTCTGGCGAAGGCCATGCCCGTCACGTTCGCCGCCGCGGTCGCCGCATGCGTCTCGATGGCCGGCGTGCCGCCCTCGATCGGGTTCATCGGCAAGGAGCTGCTGTACACCGTCGGCTTCGCGCCCGACTCCGCCGCCTACCTGTCCTGGGCCGTGTTCTTCGCCGCCGCGCCCATCGCGATCGTGGCGATAGTGCTTGCAATCAAGCCGTTCCTCGGCCCGCGCCCCGAATACCGCACGCCGGCGCGGGAAGGAGTCTGGCAGCTCTGGTGCGGACCGGTCGTGCTGGCCGCGGTCGGCCTCTACTGGGGGTTGTCGCCGCAGTTCCCGTTCATGGAGTTGCTCGTGCCGGCCGAAGCGGTCGTGACCGGGCGTTCCGTGCATGCCGGGGAGGTTCCCTGGCACAGCACGAGCGAGGCCCTCGTGCTGACCCTCGTGACACTGGCCGCGGCCGTCCTGGGATTCTGGAAGCGGGCCGCGGTTGCGGCCGGACTCGCCCGTCTCGGAAGAATCGTTCCGGTCAGCGGCGACCGCGCGTACGACGCAGCCATGAACGGGCTCGCCGCCGTCGCGTCCTGGCAGACCCGGCGGTTGCAGTCGGGCGTCCAGCGGCACTACCTGCTGATCGTATTCGCCACGCTCGGCCTGAGCCTGGCCGTGACCTACTGGATCAAGAACGTGTCCTTCTGGCCCGTGCGGCTGGGGGAAGCCACGTTTCTCGATTGGTCGCTGGCCGCCCTGGTCGCCGCCGCGTCGGTCGTGATAATCCGTACCCGGTCCCGCCTGCTCGGGATTTGCGCACTCGGCGTGGTGGGGATGTCGACGGCGCTGATCTTCCTCACCTTCGGCGCTCCGGACGTCGCGATGACGCAATTGATCGTCGAGACGCTCGTCACGGTGATCGTCGCGATAGTGCTGCTCAAGCTTCCGGACTTCAGAAACGAGATCTGGCCTTCGAGACCCGCACGATTGCGCAACGGGATCGTCGCCGTCACGGTCGGAGTCAGCGTCACTCTGGTGCTGCTCGCCGTGACCGCGTCCCCTCCCCAGCCGGACCTCAGAGACTACTTCGAGCGTACCGCCGTGCCGGGCGGTCAAGGCAGGAACATCGTCAACGTGATCCTGGTCGATTTCCGTGCTCTCGACACCATGGGGGAGATATCGGTGCTCGCGATCGCGGGCGCGGCGGTCTTCGCCCTGCTGCTGCCGGGCCACCGGCAGCGGAAGGGCGTTCCGCCTCCGGGCGCGGAGGCAGCGGCCGCGCGCGCACAGCCGTGGCACGGCGCCACCATGAACACCATGATCCTGCGGGAGACCACTCGCCGGCTGGTCCCGTTGATTCTCGTGTTCTCCGTGTTCCTGCTGTTGCGGGGCCACGAGCACCCCGGCGGCGGCTTCGTCGGCGGGCTGGTCGCGTCGATCGCCTTCAGCCTGTACGCGTTCGTGTTCGGCCCGCAGGCGGCTCGCGGGCTACTGCGCGTGGACCCCCGCGCGGTCGGCGCCGCCGGCCTGGCGGCAGCCATCGCCTCGGGCTTCGTCGGATCGATTCGGGACACCGCCCCGTTCCTGACCGGCCAATGGGGCACCCTGGCGGGGCTGAAGATCGGCACGCCGGTAGTCTTCGACGTCGGTGTCTACCTCGTCGTCGTCGGGGTCGTGCTGACCTTCGTCCTCGGCATCAAGGAGCAGTAGCCGGGCACTTGCAGGCAGCGGGGAAACCACTGATGGAGCCAATCGTCGCAGTGCTGGTCGGCGTCCTGATGGCGGCAACCGTCTATCTGATGCTCAGCCGCAACTTCGTGCGTTTCATCTTCGGGCTGGCGTTGCTCTCCCATGCCGCCAATCTGGTGATCTTCGCCAGCGGAGGCATGACGCGCGCCCGGCCGCCGCTGATTGCGCCGGGAGAGTCCGCGCCCCTCCCCGGCATCTCGAACGCCGTGCCCCAAGCGTTGATTCTGACCGCGATCGTGATCTCTTTCAGCCTGCTCACGTTCGCGCTGGTGCTCGCCTTCCGGACCTACCAGGAGCTGGAAACCGTCGACACCGATCACATGCGGGCCGCGGAACCCTCGTCGGCGGACGCCGATACGGGACCGAGGGCGGGCGATTGAACTGGCTGCTCGTCTGCCCGATCGTCATTCCGCTGGCCGCGGCCGTGATCGGCTTCGCGGGGCGCGGCAGCGAGAAGGCGCAACGAGCGGTGAGCCTCGCCGGCGCCATCGGCCTGTCCGGGGCAGCCGCCGGCCTGCTGTCGATGGTGTGGCGGAACGGTATCGCGTCCGTGCAGATCGGCCGGTGGCCGGCTCCCTACGGAATCACGCTGGTCGCGGATCACCTGAGCGCGGCGATGGTCGCGGTCACCGCCCTGATCGGGCTGGCGACCGTGATCTACGCGTTCGGGGACACGCGGCCCGGGCCGCTCTCCCGTGCTCTGCACCCCTTGCTGCACGCGCTGCTGGCGGGCGTGTGCGGCGCGTTCCTGGCCGGAGACATCTTCAATCTGTACGTCTGGTTCGAGATCATGCTCATCGCCTCGCTGGCCCTGCTGGTGCTGGGAGGCACGCCGGCGCAACTCGACGGCGCCGTGCGCTACGCCGCCCTGAGCCTGATCGCGACCACACTGCTGCTCAGCGGCATCGGACTGCTGTACGGACTGACGGGAACACTCAACATGGCGGACCTCCATGTGCGGGTGCAGGAAGTCGAAGATCAGGGGTTGCTCACCCTGGTCGCCATGGTGTTCATCATCGCGTTCGGGCTGAAGTCGGCGGTGTTTCCGCTCTTCTTCTGGCTTCCGGCCAGCTACCACACGCCGCAGACCGCGGTTTCGGCCGTATTCTCCGGCCTGCTGACGAAGGTCGGCGTCTACGCGCTGATGCGTTTCTTCACGCTGATCTTCCGGAACGACGTCGGGTACACGCACGAGCTGCTGCTCTGGGTGGCGGGCCTGACCATGGTCACCGGCGTCCTCGGGGCCGCCTCGCAGAACGAGTTGAGGCGCATTCTGTCGTTCCACATCATCAGCCAGATCGGGTACATGATCCTGGGCCTCGCGCTCTTCACGACGCTCGGGTTGCTGGGCGGGATCTTCTACGTGATCCACCACATCATCGTGAAGGCCAACCTCTTCTTCGTTTCGGGGGCCGTCAATCGGCTGGCCGGGTCCACCGATCTGCAGACGCTCGGCGGGCTCTACCGCGACAAGCCGCTGCTGGCGGCGCTGTTCTTCGTACCGGCGTTCTCGCTCGCTGGCTTCCCGCCGCTGTCCGGCTTCTGGGCGAAGCTGCTGCTGATCCAGGCCTCGATCGAGAGCGATGAATTCGTCCTCGCGGGGGTGGCGCTGGTCGTGGGCCTGCTGACGGTCTTCTCGATGACCAAGATCTGGATGAACGCCTTCTGGAAGGCTCGCCCGGACGAGGCCGGGCCGCCGCCCTCGTTCGCGGCGCGGCGGCGCTGGCTACTGCTGGCGCCCATTGCGACGCTGGCGACCATCACGCTGGCGATCGGTCTCTACGCCCGGCCTCTCTACACGCTGGCGGAACGGGCCGCGACCGAGCTGATGGACCCCTCGCTCTACGTCGAAGCCGTGCTCGACCGGGGCGCTGTCGCCGCAAACGCGGCCGGTTACGGAGAGAACGCGGAATGAGGCTCTTCCAGATCAACCTGCTGCTCGCCGGCGGTTGGTGCGCCCTGTTCGGAACCTTCGATCTGGCGACTTTCGCGTGGGGCTTCCTCCTGGCGTTCGCGGCCTTGAGCCTGTCGAGTCCCATGTACGGGAAGACCGCCTACTTCAGGAGGGTCCTGCTGGCGGTCCGCCTGGGGGCGTATTTCCTGTACGAGCTTACGGTTTCGAGCTTTCAGGTCGCCTGGGACGTGATCACGCCTACGCACCGATCCCGCCCGGCCATCGTGGCCGTGCCGCTGGACATCGTAGAGCCGATACAGATCACCGTGCTGGCGAATCTCATCTCGTTGACGCCCGGCTCCCTGAGCCTGGACGTCAGTCCGGACGGGAAGACGCTGTTCGTGCACGAAATGTTCGCCGACGATCCGGACGAGACGCGCAGGCGGATCAAGACGGGCTTCGAGCGCCTGGTCTGGGAGGCCATGCAGTGACCGAACCCGCGGGGCACTTCCGATGATCGTCACCTGGGCGGTCGGCGTCACGACGGTCCTGACCGTGCTGGGGCTGGTCTTCTCGTTCGTACGCCTGATGAAGGGGCCGAGCCTGCCGGACCGCGTCGTATCGGTCGACCTCATCACCGTGCTGGCCGTGGCTGTCGCGGGCCTGCTGGCAATCACGTACGACGAGCCGGACTTTCTCGACATCGCCATCGCGCTGGCGCTCGTGGCCTTTCTGGCGACGGTCGCCTTCGCCTGGTACGCCGAGCGCACGGCCGAGCAGCTCGATCGCGACAGAAGGGCCGACGGGAGGGCGGAAGAACCCGATGGCCGGTGATGTCCCGTGGTCGGATCTGATCGTTGCGGCCTGCCTTCTGGGCGGAGGCTTCTTCCTGTTCGTCGCCGGCCTCGGCATCCTGCGCCTGCCGGACGTGCTCATTCGCATGCACGCCTCCACCAAGGCGGGAACGCTTGGCGTGGGCCTGGTGTTCGGCGGCGCAGCCGTGCACTTCGGAACCGCGGCTGAAACCGCGATCGCCGGACTGACGATCATCTTCCTGCTGGTAACGGCCCCGGTTGCCGCTCACGCGATCGCGCGCGCGGCCTACCGCATGAATGTCCCACTCTCGGACAGGACGCATCTCGATGAGTGGCAAGGAAAATACGGCGGGGGCGCCGGCGCGGAGAAACCCCGCGACCGGCCGTGACGGCCGGCGGGCCGGGAGGAGGGCGGCCGACACCGGTCGAACCGGCCGGCCGCCCTCGGGATGTGACGTGCGGCGGCGCCAGACAGAAGTCGTCGCTGTCGACAACGCCCCGTGGTCGACGGTCGACCCGACCTAGTCGGCGGCTTCGTGACCCGCGCAGGGCGCGTTGCTGGTCTTGTCGATGCTCGTGATGATCCAGCGGCCCTCGACGGTCCCTTCCGTCATCTCGCCTTCTTCTTCCGCACTCGGCATCGGGACAGCGTGCAGATCCGCCTTCTGGATCGTGAAGCACATCGTCCGCTCTTCCTCGACGTCGTCCTTCGTCACGTTCGCGCTCACGGTGAACTGCTTCGTGACGAGCTCGCCGCCGAACTCGATGACCTCTATGGCCTCGGGTGAGTCGCGGACGAAGTCGTAGAGGCTGACGTCGACGATGCGCCGCTCGCTGTTGAGCGCGTTCTGGGCCTCGGAGACCTTGCGCGCCCACTCGCGCTCGTCGGCGACCTGCGTGCTCCAGGAGTCACGAATGCCATTGAAGTGCTCTCGCCGCCCGGCGTTGTTGTTCCTCTCCACCCGCTCACCCGTGCGACCGGTCCAGGCCTGGGCGGCGCGCCTGATGTCGGCGTTGCTCGGATCCTCGCCCTCACGGCCGGACTCGATGGCCAGGGTAATGAGCTCCTCGTTGGTGTCCTGGTACATCTTCTTGTCGGCGCGGAAGTTGGTCTCGGCGTCGCGCGTCTCGGCGAGGGCCTGATTCAACTCGACCATCTGGAGCGCACGCCGTTCCTCCTCGCCGACGAACTCGACGCCCGGGCTCGAAGCGATGCCGTCGTCCTGGGGGGTGAACGGCACCAGCGACATGTTGCCGAGGGAGGTTCGGTCGTCGAACCGCGCAGCCTGGAAGAAGGAGCGCGCAATCAGCAGCTCATCGCCTCCTCCTCCGCAAGCCGCGGCCAGCAATCCTCCCGAGAGGACCACTGCGATCAGTACCAATGACCTCTTGACCATGGAACGAGACATCCCTGCCTCCTTGCTGCTGCGATCGGCGTCCGTCGCGAACGCCGATACCGGGCCTAGTCATCGCCGGCGACCGATTCGTCATCCGCCTCGCCGGCATCCTCGCGCGATTCTCCGTCTCTCTCGACGAGCCGCGCCACGGAGACGACGCGATCATCGTCACCGATTCCGATCAGCCGAACGCCCTGCGTCGCGCGTCCGATGGGGCGTGCGTCCCGCGCGACCATCCGCAGAACCTTGCCCTGCTGCGTGATCAACAGGACCTCGTCATCGCCGTCGACGCAGGCGACGCCGGCGACCCTCCCGTTTCTCTCGCTCGCCTGGATGCTTATGATACCGACTCCCCCACGCGATTGCACGCG
This sequence comes from Acidobacteriota bacterium, assembly GCA_009861545.1. Taxonomy (NCBI): domain Bacteria; kingdom Pseudomonadati; phylum Acidobacteriota; species Acidobacteriota bacterium. The sequence goes on from VXME01000158.1 coordinate 22,474, forward strand.
GTATTCTCCGAGCTCGGTCCGCTTGCCGTAGCCGTTCTCGGTCACGGTCAGGAGCGTGGCGCCGGGCCGGACGACCGTCATCGCGACCACCTCGTCTCCCTCGCGGAGCGCTATCCCCCGGACGCCGCGAGCCGTGCGCCCCATCGAACGCACGTCGGACTGCGGGAAACGGATGGCCATTCCCGCCCGGGTGCCGATGAAGATCTCGCCCTCGCCGTCGGTCAGCTCGGCCCCGACGACCGCGTCGTCCAGCTCCACCCCCATGGCGATGATGCCGCCCGAGCGCACGTGGCGAAAGGCGCTCAGATCGACCCGCTTGACCACGCCCCGCCGCGTTCCCATGGCGACGAAGTGGTGGCCGGGATCGGTCGGAAACTCCCTGAGGGTCTCCAGCGCGGCGATTCTCTCCTCCGGGTCGAGGGCCACGAGATTGGCGATGGCCTTGCCGCGCCCGGCCGGGCCGACGTCGGGAATCCGGTGGACCTTCAGGGGGTAGACGCGGCCGCGGTCCGTGAAGATCAGGATGTAGGCATGCGTGGACGCGATGAAGAGGTGCGTCAGGAAGTCTTCTTCCCGCGTCCGCATGCCGAGCCGGCCCTTGCCTCCCCGGCGCTGGTTCCGATACTGCGTCACCGCGGTTCGCTTGATGTACCCGGTGTTGCTGGCCGTGATGACGACGTCCTCGTCGACGATCAGGTCCTCGATGCTGAAGTCGCCGTCCTCGCCCTCGATGATCTCGGTGCGGCGCGCATCGCCGTACTTCTCGCGCACCTCCCGGAGCTCGTCGACGACGATGCCCAGCAGGAGCGGCTCGCTCTCGAGAATGGCCCGCAGCTCCCGGATGGTCTCGGCCAGCCGGGCCAGCTCTTCGATGATCTTCTCGCGCTCGAGTCCGGTGAGGCGCTGAAGCTGCATGTCCAGGATCGCCTGGGCCTGGATCTCGGTAAGCGAGAAGCGCTCGATGAGGCCGCGCCGCGCCTCCGGGGGGTTCCGCGAGGCGCGAATCAAGGCAATGACCGCGTCGAGATAGTCGAGTGCGACCTTGAGTCCCTCCAGGATGTGGATGCGCGCCTCCGCCTTGGCGAGGTCGTGCTCGGTGCGCCGGCGGACCACTTCCCTGCGAAACTCGAGAAACTGTTCCACGAGGTCGAGGAGCGGGAGGACCCGTGGCCGGCCCGCCACGATGGCCAAGGCGATGATGCCGAACGACGTCTGCAGGGGCGTGTGCTTGTAGAGGTTGTTCAGCACCACCTCCGGCACCTCGCCCCGCCGCAGCTCGATCACGATGCGCATGCCGTGACGGTCGGACTCGTCGCGCAGGTCGGCGATTCCCTCGATCACCTTCTCGCGCACCAGGTCGGCGATTTTCTCGAGCAGGCGCGACTTGTTGACCTGGTACGGGATCTCGGTGACGACGATGGCGGTACGGTCTCCCTTCTTGCGGGGTTCCTCCACGTCGGTGCGGGCCCGCATCGTGATCGATCCGCGGCCGGTCCGGTACGCCTGCACGATGCCGGCCCGTCCCACGATGAACCCGGCGGTGGGGAAATCGGGACCCGGTACGAGCGTGAGCAGCTCCCGTTCCTTGTCCAGGCGCGTCGCTTCCCGATGCTCGGCGACCCAGACGATTCCGTCGATCACCTCGCGCAGGTTGTGCGGCGGGATGTTCGTCGCCATCCCGACCGCGATGCCGGCCGAGCCGTTCACCAACAGGTTCGGAAACGGCGCGGGCAGGACGGAGGGCTCCTCGGTCGTCTCGTCGTAGTTGGCCACGAAGTCGACCGTGTCGCGATCGAGATCGGCCATCAGGTCGTCGGAGAGCGACTGCAGCTTCGCCTCGGTGTAGCGCATCGCCGCCGGCGGGTCACCGTCCACCGACCCGAAGTTCCCCTGGCCGTCGACCAGCGGGTAGCGCATGTTGAAGCCCTGCGCCAGGCGGACGAGCGTGTCGTAGATGGACGCGTCGCCATGCGGGTGGAAGTTGCCCATCACCTCGCCGACGATCTTGGCGCACTTGCGGTACGCCCGGTTCGAGGCGAGCCCCATCGTGCGCATGCCGTAGATCACGCGCCGGTGCGCCGGTTTCAATCCGTCGCGCACGTCGGGCAGGGCGCGGCCGATGATGACGCTCATGGCGTAGTCCATGTAGGACCGGCGCATCTCGTCTTCGATGGTGACGGGGACGTTGGGGCGTTCGACGTCGGGCATGGGGTTTCGCTGCGTTCCGCGGCGCAAGCGCCTAGATGTCCAGGTTCTTCACGTCCAGGGCGTTGTCCTGGATGAACTTGCGGCGCGGCTCCACCTGGTCGCCCATGAGCGTGGTGAACATGTGATCCGCTTCCGCGTCGTCTTCCGCGCGCACCTGCAGCAGGGTGCGGTTCTCCGGGTTCATCGTGGTCGTCCAGAGCTGGTCCGGATTCATCTCGCCAAGCCCCTTGTAGCGGTTGATGGCGACGCCGCGTTTCCCGGCGGCGATGAAGTGATCGACCAGCTCCCGCATCGATCCGATCTCCGTCTGCCCGTCGCGGGCCGCGTCGCCGCCCGTCACGGCCGCCTCACCCGCGGCGGTCGCGTCATCGGTCGCATCCTCGCCGCCGCCCGACGGGGCTTCGCCGGATCCGCCGTTGGCGCCGCTGCCGGCGGCCGGCCCGGGCCGCTCGACGCCGACGAAGAGCGGGCCGCGCAACGGCGCCAGATCCTCGTGGTGGGTCAGCAGCGCGCGATACTCGGCTCCCTCGACGAAGTCGACGCCTACCGCTTGACGCCGGACGAATCCGTTCTGCCGGTCATCGATGACCAGGCGGCACGCGTCGTGCTCCTCGTCGTCCTCTATCGTGACTGTCCGTTCCAGTCGCGATATCGCCTCCGCCACCGCGTCGACACGGCGGCGATCGGCAAAGAACGTGCGATCCCGAGCACCGTGATCGAGCACCGCCATGACGACTTCCGGATCCGGCCCACGGCGCTCGACCACCTGCAGCAGCCGCTGGAAGGCAATCAGCTTGCGGAGGACCGCCTCGAGGGCCTCGCCCGACCAGGTCCGCCCGGTCTCGGCTGCGCGCACGACCCGGGTCTCGCTGCTGCGCCGGATGAGGTAGGCCTCCAGCTCCTGGTCGTCCTTGATGTAGCTCTCCGACCGGCCGCGCTTCGCACGGTAGAGCGGCGGCTGCGCGATGAATACGTGGCCCTGCTCGATCAGCTCGCGCATCTGGCGGTAGAAGAACGTCAGCAGCAGCGTGCGGATATGCGATCCGTCCACGTCGGCGTCGGTCATGATCACGATGCGGTGGTACCGCAGCTTCGAGAGATCGAAGTCCTCCCTGCCGATCCCGCAGCCGAGGGCCGCGATCATCGTCTTGATCTCGTCACTGCCCAGCATCTTGTCGAATCGGGCCTTCTCCACGTTGAGGATCTTGCCCTTGATGGGAAGGATCGCCTGGAAGCGCCGATCACGCCCCTGCTTCGCCGACCCGCCGGCCGACTCGCCCTCGACGATGTAGATCTCGCTCTGCGCCGGATCCCGTTCCTGGCAGTCGGCCAGCTTGCCGGGCAGCGCGCTGTTGTCCAGGGCTCCCTTGCGCCGCACCAGATCGCGCGCCTTGCGCGCCGCCTCGCGGGCGCGGGCCGCATCGATGGCCTTGTTGACGATACGCTTGGCGACCGCGGGATTCTCTTCCAGGTACGCACCCAGCCGGTCGTTGACGATCGCCTGGACGATCCCCTTGACCTCGGTGTTGCCGAGCTTCGTCTTGGTCTGTCCCTCGAACTGCGGCTGCGGGATCTTCACGCTGACGACCGCCACCAGACCCTCGCGGATGTCGTCGCCGCCAATGCTCTCCTTGAGATCGCGGGCGAGGTTGTTCCGGTTGGCGTAGCTGTTTATGGTGCTCGTCAACGCCGCCCGGAAACCGGACAGGTGCGTTCCGCCCTCCTGGGTGTTGATGTTGTTGGCGAAGGCGTAGACCGTGTCGGCGTAGCCGTCGTTCCACTGCAGCGCGAGTTCGGCGTCGATGCCGTCCCGGGCGCCCTGCATGTAGATCGGCTCGCTGTTGGCGACGGTCTTGTTCCGGTTGATGAACTCTACGAACGAGCGGATGCCCCCCTCGTAGGTGAACTCGTGGCTCTTGTCATTGCGTTCGTCGGTCAGCGTGATCGACACCCCGGCATTCAGGAACGCCAGCTCGCGCAGGCGCTGCGCCAGCGTATCGAAGCTGTACTCGACGGTCTCGAAGACCTGTTCGTCCGCCTTGAAGGTGACCTTGGTGCCGCGGCGCTTCGTCCGACCGATCACCTCGATCCCGGAAAGCGGCCGGCCACGCTCGTACTGCTGGCGATAGACCTGACCGTCCCGCCAGATCTCGAGATCCAGCGTCTCCGACAGGGCGTTCACGACCGAGACGCCGACGCCGTGCAGCCCGCCCGACACCTTGTAGCTCTCGTTGTCGAACTTCCCCCCGGCGTGCAGCACCGTCAGCACGACTTCCGCCGCCGACTTCCCGCTCGCGTGCCTGTCCACGGGAATGCCGCGGCCGTTGTCGGCGATCGTCACGGAGTTGTCGATATGCACGGTGACCCGGATGGTGTCGCAATGGCCGGCCAGCGCCTCGTCGATGGAGTTGTCGACGACCTCGTACACCAGGTGATGGAGTCCCTGCGCACCCGTCGAGCCGATGTACATCGCCGGACGCTTCCGAACCGCGTCGAGTCCTTCGAGGACCTTGATCTGATCGGCGCGGTAGCTCTTCGGATCGTCTGCTGACGGTGCGGAACCGGCGGGTACGGGAGGCGGGGCGCCGGCACCGGCGCGCGGTGCAGGCCGCGCCCCTTCATGATCGAGTTGTGTCATTCGGATTCCGATGGCTGGCTCGCGGTGGATCTGCATCTCGCCCGCGGCCGGGGAACGATGGCTACACGCGCATCGGCATGATCACGTACGTGTAGGCTGTCTTCTCGCCGGACGGATACATGACGGCCTGGCTCTTCTCGTCCTTCAGCTCCAACGTCACACTGTCCGTTTCGGCTACCGCGAGGAACTCCAGCACGTACTGCGCGTTGAAGCAGATCTGCAGCTCGGCGCCGGTGTAGTCGACGGGCAGCACCTCCTTGGCTTCCCCGAGTTCCGGACTGCTCGACGTCACCTCCGCCGTCGAATCGGCAATCTGGAACTTGACCGCGTGGGAGCGCTCGCTCGACAGCAGCGCGACCCGCTTGATCGCGCTGCTCAAACGATCGCGCTCGAAATCGACCAGCTTGTCGTTGCCGGTCGGAATGACGCGCTCGTAGGCCGGGAACTGCGCGTCGATGGTGCGTGAGATGAGCTGACGCCCGTCGATCTCGAAGAACAAGTGACTCTCGCCGCGGGTGTACCGTACTTCGCCCTCCCCGCCCGCCAACAGCCGCGACAGCTCGCCGAGAGTCTTCTTCGGCAGGATCGCCCGGATTTCGCCGTCCGGAACGTCCGTTCCGTCCCACGCCGAGGAGGCCAGCGCCAGGCGGTGACCGTCGGTCGCGATCAGGCTCATCGAGCCTGGCTTGAGAACGAACAGCGCGCCGTTCAGGAAATAGCGGGTGTCCTCGCCCGTAATCGCGAACTGCGTCTTCATCACCATGCCCCGCAGGGCCTCGCGAGCCACCGTCTCCGCACCATCGACGCCGGGATCCGGCAGCGTCGGAAAGTCCTCTCGGGGCAGTGTCTGCATCCGGGAATCGAAGCGGTCCGCCGACACGTTGACGGCTCCGTGCGCTCCCGCCTCGAGCCGGATTTCCGTATCCGGCAGCGCCCGCACGATCTCGAACAGCTTCTTGGCGGGAACCGTCAGCGCGCCGGCGCGGGAGATCGATGCCTGGCACTGGCTCCGCAACCCGACTTCGAGATCGGTCGCCAGCAGGCGCACGCTGCCGGCGTCGTTCGCTTCGAGCAGGACGTTCCCGAGAATCGGAATGGTGTTCTTGCGCTCGACGATCCCCTGGCAGAGCTGAAGCTCGTGCAGCAGATCGCCCTTCTGGACGGTCAGTTCCATGGGGACGGTGACCTCGACTGGACGGCTCGCATCGGATGGCGAACAACCATGTACTGGATCTGAATGATCTCTAAAGTATAGCAGGATCGGAAGGTCTGTGGAAACGTTGACGGGCATTTCAAGTGCAGTCTGATCAATGACTTAACGAAGGACCGAGCCGTTGACAATCTCGGCGGCGCGGGCCGGGATCGGTGGATGGAACCGGTCTCCACAGCCGGCGACGGGTCGCCCGCGGTTCGGCTGTGGACGAAACCCGGATCCGCGACCCTGCGAGCCCGAAACGCTGGCCCGACAAAGCGTCGCCTTCTGCTCCGATTGCCGCCCAACCGGGTCATGGAGCGGGGGATGGGCCGAAACGCCGAGCCAGCGAAGCGTTTCGGGGCGCTAGGAGTCTGCGCCGCAGGACGTTTGCGGCACGAAACGGGTCGCCAGTCCA
>VXME01000159.1 GCA_009861545.1 Acidobacteriota bacterium
GAATGCGGAAGTTTGGCGAAAAAACGAGCAAGGATTCGTGCCCGCAGCGGCCCACGGCCGCGGAGCGCCTGAAGACCACCCGCTCCGACAAACTGGAGCGAATGCGGAGGTTTGGCAGAAAACCAGCAGGGATTCGCGCCCGGAGCGGCGAGAGACGCGCAGCGCCTGAAGACCACCCGCTCCGACGAACTGGAGCGAATGCGGAAGTTTGGCAGAAAACCAGCAGGGATTCGCGCCCGGAGCGGCCCACGGCCGCGGAGCGCCTGAAGACCACCCACTCCGACGAACTGGAGCGAATGCGGAAGTTTGGCGGAGAGGGTGGGATTCGAACCCACGTGCCGGTTTCCCGACAAGACGCTTTCGAGGCGCCCCCGTTACGACCACTTCGGTACCTCTCCGTACGGTGGCGCTTCCATTGTACGCCGGCCGGCGCCCCGGCGTCAGCCGGCCGGCTCGCCCGCCGCTTGCCGCCTCGCACTGAAGAACGCCCGCATCGTGCCGCGGCACTCCTCCCCCAGCACGCCGGCTACCACCTCCACGCGATGATTCAGCGCCGGATGTTCGAGCGCACGCATCACGGAACGCACGGCGCCCGCCTTCGGCTCGGGGGCGCCGTACACGAGCGTGCCGATACGCGCGTGCACCAGAGCCCCCGCGCACATCAGACACGGCTCGACGGTCACGTACAGCGTCGCGCCGGTGAGCCGGTAGTTGCCCGTGCGCCGAGCCGCGTCGCGCAGGGCCACGACCTCGGCGTGCGCGGTCGGGTCGGCTGCCCCGATCGGTTGGTTGCGGCCGCGGCCCACGATGCGCCCCGTGTCGCCCGCGACGACCACGGCGCCCACCGGGACCTCGCCGCCGGCCATGGCCCGGAAAGCCTCCGCCAGCGCCTCTCGCATGTACGCCTCGTGATCGAGCATCGCAACCGCCGGGCCGGTGGTTCGCAGGCGCGGCCCGCTATGATTATCCTCCACGATGAAAGGGCTGATCCTCAGCGGCGGCAAGGGGACGCGCCTAAGGCCGCTCACGTTCACCAGCGCCAAGCAGCTCGTCCCGGTGGCCAACAAGCCGGTGCTGTTCTACGGCATCGAGACGCTCGCCGCGGCCGGGATCCGCGAGATCGGCATCGTCGTGGGAGACACCCGAGCGGAAATCGAGACCGCGGTGCGCGACGGGTCGCAGTGGGGAGTCACGGTCACCTACATTGAGCAGGATGCGCCGCGCGGGCTCGCGCATGCCGTGCTGATCGCCGAACCGTTTATCGGAAACGACCCCTTCGTGATGTACCTGGGCGACAACCTGCTCGCGAAGGGCATCGTCCCGTTCGTCGAGGAATTCGCGACGACGCGCCCGGCAGCGCAGATTCTGCTCACGCCCGTGCCGCACCCGGAGCAGTACGGCGTGGCCGAGACGGACGGCGACCGGGTGGTCCGGCTGGTCGAGAAGCCGAAGCTCCCCAGAAGCAACCTGGCCCTGGTGGGCGTCTACATGTTCGGACCCGCGATCTTCGACTCGGTCCGGCGGATCCGGCCCAGCTTCCGGAACGAGCTGGAGATCACCGACGCGATACAGGACCTTATCGACCGCGGGCTGGAGGTCCGCCGGCACGTCGTCGACGGGTGGTGGAAGGACACCGGGCGCCTGGAGGACCTGCTCGAGGCCAATCGGCTCATCCTCGACACCCTGACCCCGCGGATCGACGGCGCCGTGGACGGGGAATCGCGCCTCGAGGGCAAGGTGGTGGTCGAGCCGGGCGCCGTCATTTCCGGGTCGGTAATCCGCGGCCCGGTCATCATCGGACACGACGCGCGGATCCGCGACGCGTACATCGGACCCTTCACCGCGATCATGCGCGACGTGGAGATCGGCGGCTCCGAGATCGAACACAGCATCGTCATGGAAGGCAGCCGCATCACGGGCCTGACCGACCGCGTCACCGACAGCCTGATCGGACGCGGCGTCACCATCGTCCGGCGCGCCGGCAAACCGGCCGCGCTGCGGTTCATGCTGGGCGACCGGTCGGAAGTGGGCCTTCGTTGATGCGAGCGCGCCCGGAAAGGAACGACTCGTGCCCGATCCCGTGAAGCAAGCCGCCGCCGTCAAGCCGGGCTCCATAGACGGCGTCCGGACGAAGGCGTTGCGCCTGATCCCGGACGAGCGCGGATGGTTGATGGAGATCCTGCGGGCCGACGACCCGCTCTTCGAGAAGTTCGGACAGGTGTACGTGTCGGGCACGTACCCGGGCGTGGTCAAGGCGTGGCACTACCACCGCCGCCAGGTCGACCACTTCGCCTGCGTCGCCGGCATGATCAAGCTGGTGCTGGTGGACACGCGGGAGGACTCGCCGACGCGGGGACAGGTCGACGAGTTCTTCATCGGCACCCGGAACCCGACGCTGGTACAGATACCCAACCTCGTCTACCACGGCTGGAAGTGCATCGGCCCCGAGCCGTCGATCGTCGTGAACGTGCCGAGCGAGCCGTACCGCTACGACGATCCCGACGAGTACCGCCTGGACCCGCACGACACGCTGCCCTACGACTGGTCGCGCAAGGATGGTTGAGGTCCTCGTCACCGGCGGAGCCGGCTTCATCGGCAGCAACTTCGTCCACCACGCCCTCGACGCGCACCCCGACTGGCGCGTGACGACGCTGGACAGGCTCACCTACGCGGGGCGCCGGGAGAACCTGCAGGACCTCGACGCGAACTCAAGGCACCGCTTCATCCACGGCGACATCGCGGACCCCGCCGTCGCCGCCCCCCTCGTGCGCGACGCGGAGATCGTGGTGCACTTCGCCGCCGAGACGCACGTCGACCGCTCCCTGCTGAGCGCCGGGGAGTTCATCCGGACCGACGTGCACGGCACGTTCGTGCTGCTCGACGCCGCACGCGAAGCCCCCCGCCTGCGCTGCTTCGTACAGATCTCGACCGACGAGGTCTACGGCAACGTCCCGGAAGGGGCGAGCCGGGAGACCGACGAGTTGCGGCCCCGCAACCCCTACGCGGCCAGCAAGGCGGGCGCGGACCGGCTCGCGTACAGCTACTGGGCCAGCTTCCGGGTGCCGGTGGTGATCGCCCGCGCCTCGAACAACTACGGCCCCCGGCAGTATCCGGAGAAGATCGTTCCCCTGTTCATCACGAACGCCATCGACGACCAGCCGCTGCCGCTCTACGGCGACGGCCTCAACGTCCGCGACTGGCTGCACGTCGACGACCACTGCCGGGCGCTGGATCTGCTGATCGCACGGGGCCGGCCCGGCGAGACCTACAACATCGGCGGCGGAAACGAGGTGACGAACCTCGAACTGACGCAGCGCATCCTCGATCGCCTCGACCGGCCGGCCTCCCTGATCCGGCCGGTGGCGGACCGGCCGGGCCACGACCGGCGCTACTGCCTCGACACCGCGAAGCTGCGCGCGCTGGGGTGGGAACCGCGGACCGACTTCGAGACGGGCCTGAGCGCGACCGTCGCGTGGTATGCGAACAACGAATCGTGGTGGCGGCCCGTCAGGGAGGGCAGCGAGGCCTACCGCGCCTACTACGCCCGGCAGTACACCCGTCCCGGATGATCGTCCGGCGGGCGGCGGCGCGTCCGTCAGCGTTCCCCGGACGGCTGCAGGTCGAGGACGTCGGCGCGCTCGGCTTCCCCCGCCGCGATCGGTTCCGAACCGCCGACCAGCGGCGGACGCCGTATGAACGGCCGGGCGGATTCGGCTCCCGCGGCCGGGGTCCTGGCCTCCAGGTCCTTCCCGCGCATCACCAGCATGCCCTGCCGGCCGGCCACCTCCTCGACCACCGCGCGGACCCCGGCGTCGACCTGTGCGATCCGCCGGGACATGGCGGCGGCAGCGGCCACGCCGCTGCCGAGGAACAGCATCGCGGCGGAGCCGATGTCGAGCAGCAGGCTCCCCGCCAGCCCCGCACCGGTCAGCATCCCCACCATGGCCCCGAAGGGAGCCAGCCGGTGGCGCGCGCTGACGCGGAACAGGCAGCGCCCCTCCTCGTGCTCTTCCAGCAGCGTCCGCAGGTCGAGCCAGCCCCAGCGGCCCGTCGCGACCGCCAGGTCGCGCTCCTGCTGCCACGTGTCGTGGGCGTCGATCGCACGCCCGACGGCCCGGGTCTGCAGACCGCGCGTGATGCGCGTCAGCAGGTCGGCCCGATCGACCCAGCGCTCGCTCCAGAGCGCCATCCTGTCCTGCCCGCGGCACAGCAGTCGGATCACCCTGCCGATCTCGATCCGCTCGCCGGCGGCGCGGCTGCGGGTGGCGGCCGCGGCGCGGCGGGTACCGACGTCCGGCGGCCAGAGCTTGCCGCGCAGGCGGCCCCAGCCGCGCGCGATCGGTTGCAGCAGGTGCAGCCACGCGATCGTCGCCCGGTAGAGGATGCGGCTCCCCGGACGACCGAGCGGCCCGATGGCGGGCAGACCGCGGACGTCCGTGCGCCGGCCGTAGCCCACGCACTTCAGAAGCGTGGCGGCCAGACCCGTGAACGCGGCCAGGCCCGCCACGACGGCAAGCGCCGGCTGGCCGAGCCAGGCGCTCGCGACGGCTGCGCCCGCGAGCAGAACCGATGCGATCTGCCACTCCATAAGGTGCGGCGCGTAGGTCATCGACGGGATGTGGGCGCTGTATACCGACGGGAACGCCGCCGTGCCCCATACTCCGGCGTTGACGCGGACGCGGGAGATGGCGCGGACGAAGGGCAGCGAGCTGTAGATGCGCCCCTTCCAGACCGCGTGACCGTTCAGGAAGCGTTCCGGGTGGTTGTCCATCAGTTGGGTCTCGGCTTCGCCGTAGCCCACCTGCTGCCGCCAGTAGCCCCGCATCGTGGAGCGATGCCGGTGCCAGACGAGCGCCGACGGAGCGAACCCGATCTGCTGGCCGCGCGCCTGCAATCGCCAGCAGACGTCGACGTCGTCCCCCGCGGCATGATAGGCGGGATCGAACCCGCCGATTGCCAGCAGCGCATCGCGGCGGTAGGCCATGTTGCAGCCCGGCACGTGCTCCGCCGCGCGGTCGTCGAGCAGCACGTGGGTCGGCGCGCCGGGTGACCGGGCGACGCACTGCGCCATCCACGGGTCGTCCTGCGGAACCACGTTGGGACCACCGGCGCCCACCACGTCGGAGCGCAGGAACGGCTGCACGAGGTAGATCAGCCAGGCCGGATCGACACGAACGTCCGCGTCGGTATAGGCGACGACGGACCCGCTCGCGCGAACCAGCGCCGCGTTTCGCGCCGCGCTCAATCCGCCGTGCGGCACGTCGACGACCGCGACGCCCGGGTGCCGGCGGGCGATCTCTCCGGTCGCGTCGGTCGAGCCGTCGTTGACGACGATCACCTCGTAGTCGGGGTAGTCCAGCACCGCCACCGAGCGCAGACACTCGTCGAGGGTCTCGGCCGCGTTGCGGGCGCAGATCAGCACCGAGACCCGCGGCCAGTCGGCGCGGCGGTCCGGCGGGAATCCGGCCGCGGCGAACTCGAGCGCCACGTCGGCCAGGGCCGGCTTGGGCCGGCGCCGTTCGTCGGTCAGCCCGAAGCGCCAGTCGTCGACGGCGTGGCCGCCGCGCCACCAGTCGTCGGTCCACGAGAACGCCACCGCCCCGCAGGCGCCCTCCTCGAACGCGATGCGAATCTGCGCCGCGGTGAGCGCCGCCTGCCCCTCCTCGCCCTCGCGAAGGCTGTCGGCGCCGCCTTCGGCCAGCAGCAGGGGCCGGTTGCCCGCCACGACCTGCAGGTGCGCGAGGTACTCCCGCAGATCGTCGCCGCGATGCAGGTAGACGTTGAACGCGCAGACGTCGAAGAAGGGCAGATCGAGGTAGTCCGTCGGCGGGTAGTTCACGTAGGTCAGCAACGCGTCGGGCGCGGCCTGCTTGGCCTCGTAGTACACCTCCCGCAGGAACCGCTCGATGCGCGACGCGCCGTGCCAGCGTACGACACCCGCCGGGATCTCGTTGCCGATGGCGACGAGCAGGGTCGCCGGGTGCGCGGCGAGGCGGCGCACGTCCCGGACGATGTCCTTCCGCACCGCGCGGGCGAGCCTGCGATCGTCGAGGAAAGCGACGTGCTGCGCCCACGGGACACCGACCGCCACGTGCAGCTCCCGGTCCGCCGCCGCATCCAGGAGCGCTTCCCGCGGCACGGTGTAGGTCCGCACCGTGTTGATGCCGGACCGGGCCATCAACGCGAAGTCCTCGGCGGCCCGCGCCAGCGGCGGAAACTGGTAACCGTCCCCGTCGGGGGCGAACGTGCCGTAGGCGACGCCCTTGATCAGAAAGCGCTCCGAGCCGACCTGGAGAAACTTGCCGGCCACACGAGGACGCGACGAAACGGCGGGGTTCTGGAGCGGCATGATGGCGCCTGTAATGGTACCAGCACCGGGCGAACACTGCCGTGCCGCGCGCGCATGGCGCCCCGGCCGGTCCACGGCGGCGTATAATCCGGCCGCCCATGCCCGGCCCGCTGCAACGCACTCCACTGGCGGCCTGCCTGTATCTGACGCTGGCGTGCCTCGCTCCGGCGGCGCCCGCGGCGCAGCAGCGGGCGACCGCGGTGGCCGACGTCACCATCTATGGCGACAACACCGAGTTCTTCAATCTCTTCCGGGACGGCGAGACGCTGCTGGGGGCGGCCGGAACGGTAGGCGTCGATCTGGAGCTGACCGACCAGGCGACGCTGCGCGGGGGGCTGTTCCTGAACCACCGGTACGGCTCCGCCCGTTTCGCCGAGCAGTGGCGGCCGGTCATCAGCCTGACCATCGAGAGCGGACCGTCGCGTTTCGTGTTCGGCACCCTGGATACCGTCCCGCACGACTTCCTGGCCGTCCCCGACCTCGGCGGGCCCCACGGCCTGTTGCCGCCGCTGCAGGTCGAGACGCTGGCGTTCACGCGTCCGTACGAGGGGGGACTCCAGTGGCAGATAGCGGCGGAGCGGTTCGCCCAGGACGCCTGGATCGACTGGCAACGCCTGAACACCGCCGAGCACCGTGAACGCTTCGACGCCGGCGTCCGCGGCCGCCTGGCCCTCGGAGCCGAATCACCGATCGCCCTGGGGTACCAGCTTCATATCGTCCACGAGGGCGGACAGCTCTTCGATCCGGGCCCCGTCAACGACAGCGTCGCCGGGGGACCGGGACTGGTCATCGAGCCGCGCATCGACTTCTTCGACGCCACGTCGATCGAGGCCTACATGATGTGGTCGAAGCACATCCCGGACCGGGCCGTTCCAGAAGAGACCAGCCACGGTCACGGCCTCTTCGTGCGCGCGGCCGCGTCGAAGCGCGGCTGGCGCGGGCACGCCATCTTCTGGCAAGCCTGCCTGTGGCTGAAGGAGGAAGGCGATCTGAACTACGGCTCGCGCCTCCAGGACGGCGCCGTGTTCCGGCCGACCCGCCACTACGGCGAAGTGGGGCTGTCGAAGGCGCTGTACGAAGCGGACGGGGTGATGCTCGCCGGCTCGTTGCGCCTGCATCGCGTGGAGCAGGCCTACAACTACTCGTTCCGGATCCTCGCGCACGTCGGCATGGCCGTGCCGATCTTCACGCGGTAACGGGAGCCGCGACGCGGCCTCGACCGGCCCGGCCGCGGGACGGAACGAGTTGCCCGCTATCATCGTCGTCACGGTTCCATCTGCCCGGTTCCATAGTTCCCTGGCCGCGTCGACCCCATGGACATCGCCATTGCCGCGCGAGACGTCGCCTGGATCGCCCTGGCGTTCGTGCTGGGCTTAGTGTCCAGGACAGTCGGGCTGCCGCCGCTGGTCGGCTACCTGGCCGCGGGCTTCCTGCTCAACCTGCATGGAACCGCTGGCGGGGAGATGCTGCAGAGGCTCTCGGACCTCGGCATCACCCTGTTGCTCTTCCTCGTCGGCCTGAAGCTCGACTTGAGGACCATCGCGCGTCCGCACGTCTGGGCCGTTGCCAGCCTGCACATGTCGATTGTCGTTCTGGTGCTCGGAGCGGCCATCCATGTACTCGCGCTTCTGGGCGCCTCCTTCCTGACGGGCATCGGTTTCTCCCAGGCCCTGCTGATCGCCTTTGCATTGAGCTTTTCCAGCACCGTCTTCGTCGTCAAGGTGCTCGAAGAAAGAGGAGAGACGGTTTCGCTGCACGGCCGCATTGCGGTGGGCATCCTCATCGTGCAGGACCTGGCGGCCGTCGTCTTTCTGGCTCTCGCGGCGGGTGAGTTGCCGACCGTCCGGGCACTGCTGTTGCTGATTCTCATTCCGCTGCGGCCGCTGCTGGCCCTGGTCCTGCAGCGCGTCGGCCATGGCGAGCTCCTCGTCCTCTATGGCTTTCTGCTCGCGCTGGGCGGAGCGGAAGCATTCGAGCTGGCGGGCCTGAAGGGCGACCTGGGCGCTCTCGTCGTCGGCGTTCTCATCGCCAGCCACGACAAGGCCGACGAGCTGGCGAAGACGATGCTCGGCTTCAAGGACCTGTTCCTGGTGGGCTTCTTTCTCTCCATCGGCGTGTCCGGGCCGTTGACGACGGAGGTGGTTCTCATCGGCGCGGCCATCACCCCGTTCGTGTTCTTCAAGTCGGCTCTCTTCCTGGGTCTGCTGGCGGGCTTCAAGCTGCGGGCCCGCACATCGCTGCTGGCGTCGTTGAACCTGACCAACTTCAGCGAATTCGGGCTCATCGTCGCGGCCGTGGGCGTCGCCAACGGCTGGATCGACGGCCTCTGGTTGAGCGTCATCGCCGTCGCACTCTCCCTCTCCTGCGGCGTCGCGGCGGCGGTCAATGCGGTGGCGGATCGGATCTACACGAGATATCGGGCAACGTGCCGCCGCCTGGAGCGCAGAGAGCGTCTCGCCGACGACCGGCCGCTCGACACCGGGGGGGCGACGACCCTCGTTCTGGGGATGGGCCGCATCGGCGCCGGGGCCTACGAAGCGATGCATCGACGGCCCGGCGAGACGGTCGTCGGGGTGGACATCGATCCCAGAACGGTAGCGAACCATCGGTCGGCGGGGTTCGATGTGCTGCTCGGCGACCCGAGCGACGCCGACTTCTGGGATCGCGTGCAGGACACGAACACCGTCGAACTCGTCATGTTGGCGCTGCCGAACCTGACTGCAGGTCTGGCCGTGCTCAACCAGCTCAGGGCCGCTTCGTTCAGGGGCCGGATCGCCGCCACGGCCAGGTTCCACGATGAGATCGAGCCGCTCGAGCGGGCGGGCGCGTCGGTCGTGTTCAGTGTCTACGAAAAGGCCGGCTCAGGGTTTGCCGAGCACGTAGCCGCACAAGACGCCACTCGTCGGCCTGCGTAGACGAGCACGTCGACGTGCAGCCGTTCGAGGCTTGCGGGCGACGCCCTCGAACATCCGCTCGTAGGTCGTGCCCTCGTGGACCTTCTCGACCCGCACGCCGTCCGCCCACAGCAGGCGCTCCCGCTCGGATGCTATTGAGGTTGTGCGGGCGGGCGCCTCGGATCTCGATGGAGGTCACCGAGCATCTTCTTCCCTCACCGGTGCGCTGGTCCAGCCACGTCACTCGCCGCTCGGCAACCTTTCCAATGCGGCGCTGACGGCGCGCGTGCCAGGCCGGAGGCGAACGGGTCGCCGGCCATCGAACCGCGCGCCGCCCGCAGCGGCTCAGCTGAAGTAGACCAGCACCGCCGCCACGATGAGGACGACCGCGGCGGACTGGACGACGTCCCCCGTCGTCCATGTCCGCTCGCGCCGGGTGTCCTCGGCCCGCGGGGCGCCGAACGTCAGCCCGGCCAGGCGCGCTGGATCCGGCCGTTCGGTGGCGAGGCTGACCGCGACGAGGAGCACCACGCTGCCGACGAACAGGGCGAAGCCGAAGTACAGGAAGTTCACCCCGGCCAGCCAGCCGAGGGGGCCCGACAGCGCGTCGGCCCGCAGCTCGAGCAGCAGCTTCGCCATCCCGAGGACGAACCCCGCCACCAGGGTGGAGATGGCCCCGGTCGCGTTCACCCGGTTCCACAGCAGCCCCAGCAGGAACACCGCCGCGATGGGCGGGGCGATGTACGCCTGCACGTTCTGCAGGTAGGTGTAGAGTCCCGTCGCGAGGACCTGCATGACGGGGATCCACGCGATGCCGAGTCCGACCACCGCGAGGGTGCCCCAGCGTCCCACCCGCACGAGCTCGGCCCCGCTCGCGGCGGGCCGGACCTTGCGGTAGACGTCCATCGTGAACAGGGTCGAGCACGAGTTGAAGACGGCGGCGAGCGAGCTCATGAGGGCCGCGAGCAGGCCCGCCGCGACGAGGCCGCGCAGGCCCACCGGCAGCACGGCGTTGACGAGGACAGGCAGGGCCTGGTCCGCCTCGGCGAGGTCGAGGCGGCCGCGGTTGGCGAGGCCCAGCGCGATCATCCCCGGAATGATGAACAGGAACACCGCCGACAGCTTCAGCCAAGCGCCCCAGATAGCCCCCCGGCGCGCGGTGGCCTCGTCCTCGGCGGCCAGCACCCGCTGCACGATGTACTGGTCGGTGCACCAGTACCAGAGCCCGACGATGGGCGGGGTCAGCAGCATGCCGAGCCACGGAAACTCGGGATGGTCGAGGGGCTTCCACATGTCGAAGAGCTCGCCCCCCACCGACTGCCGCAGCTCGCCCCACCCGCCGAGCTCCACGAGCCCGAAGACGGTGACGGCGGCCGAGCCCCCGACGAGGACGAACGCCTGCAGGGCCTCGGTGTAAACGACCGCCCGCAGGCCGCCGAGGATCGTGTAGACGCCGGTCAGCACTACCACCGCCGCCGCCCCTGTCCAGAAGTCGAGGCCCATCAGCCCCTGCAGCATGATCCCGCCGGCGTAGACGGTCACCGACACCTTGGTGAGGACGTAGCCGACGAGCATGACTACCGACAGGAACCAGCGGCTGCGCCCGTCGTAGCGGCGCTCGAGGAACTCGGGCATCGTGAAGACGCCGCTGCGCAGGTAGAACGGCACGAACACCCAGCCCAGAAGGAGGATGATCCAGGAGTGCAGCTCGTAGTGCCCCAGCACCATGCCGGTGCTGGCCCCCGAGCCGGCGAGGCCGACCACGTGCTCGGAGCCGATGTTCGAGGCGAACAGTGACGCTCCGATCGCGAACCAGCCCACGTGCCGGCCCGCGAGGAAGTAGTCGGCGGCGGTCTGCTGGCGCCGGCGCGCGACCCACGCGGCGATGCCGAGCAGGGCCGCGAAGTAGGCCCCGACGACGACCCAGTCCAGAGCGGCGAACCTCATCAGGCGGCCTCCCTCCCGCGTTGAAGCGCGTTGATCTTACCGGCGCTTGTGACATGACAATGCCGCGCGGCGCACCAGCGCCCGCGGGCGGCGGCGGCCAGTCCCCGCCGCGACGGAAGGAGTCGAGGCGAACGCGAGTTTCTACGGGATCGCTACACGAGGCTCCGGAGGAACGGAATCGTCGGCGGCACACGGTGCGGGAACCGTGATGCAAGGGAGCGGTGAGAAAGAGAGGATGGCGCGCCCCTGCAGGATTCGAATATGAAAAAAAAGTGATCATTATTCAGCATGTTACGGAATACGGTCCGCGGGTCTACCACGTCCACTACCACTCTGGCCGGCCGACCCGACCCCTACCAGCGACAGTCCGGGTAGGCGGGTAGGCCGGGTAGAGTCGACGACTAGCGCGTCGGGGAATAGATCCGCCTGGCCCGTGTCGTTCTCTTTGTCGGGGGGGCATAGCGGATGGCCAGGACTGGCCCTTCTGGATGGCGCGGCGCCAGCGTTCGCCTTCTGCAGTCGGCGATCTCCTCAGGGATGACGAGATTCACCGCCCCGGTGTCGACCACGCCGTCCGCCTCGGCACGCAACCCACGCCGCACCTCTCCGCGGTCGTCTCTGTTCTCCAGCGTCACGCTGGCCCGAATCTCTCCCATCGTCACGGTCCTCCGATTCTGACGCACGCGGACCTGCGGGTCCACCCGCGTTTTCGTTGCCCTCGAGTCGGTCCCGTGTTGTTGGCAGTCACGGCGTCGCCGTGAGCATCGCGATGAGATTGAGACGTTCGCCGCCGATCACCGGCGCGCGCACGCGGACCGGTCCTCCCAACGCGCCCGGCGATCGGCCGACCGTCCTCAGACGCTCCGACTGCCGTCATCGGTCCCGCCGGTCGTCTCTCCAGAAACGCCGACTGGAGTCAACCGGTACACCCGCTCAGCGAGCCGAGATGCGCGATCGACATCGCCCGCGCGTAACGCATCCCGAACGTCATCGAGCTTGTACGCGTCCTCCAGAGACAGGTACGGTGCCCAGCTTCGCGCGTCCTCGAAGATCTCGACGTTGACCTCGGCCGCGAACGCGCCACAGCGGACGAATCTCAGGACTGATCTGACACTCACTTCCGCCTCCTGCGCCACGTCTGGTCCCATCGTAAGGGGTCGGGCCTGTATGCCGTGACGACGACGGCAGGCGACTGACCTCCGAGGGGAATACCCCAGACTACATGAATTGGCCGATTCGCCGCATCCCGCTGCAGCACCAAGCAGCAGCGTCCCTTCGGATAGTCCGGATAGTCCTCGACCATGACGGCCGTCGCAACCCCGGCGATGACGTCGCGTACCTGTACATCGTCCGCGGCCAGCTCTTCGGATCCATGGAGCGAGACTCGTACTTCGTTGCGGGCCACCAGCGTCTGGATGCGGTCGAGGGTCGTCATGAGCGTTGTCCGGACCAGCCACGATGGATCCTGCTGCACGAAACCGATCACGACAAGTGCTCCCGTGGAATCCGTCGGAGACGCTGTACGCGCGCCACGGACGAACGTGAACGGAAGGCGCTGGTTGTCATGTCTGCGGAACCCGAGGATCGATTGGTGACCGCGCCGAATCGAGCGGCGCACCGGCTTGGGGCGGACCGCCACCACCCGATCCCGGCTGGTCACCGCCGCCGGGCATCCGGGATGGACGACGTCGCCGAGGGGATGGCGCAAGGCGGCGAAGATTAACAGATCGTCCGCTACCAGACTCAACGCACGCCGCGGCCCTCCGCGACCACCGTCGCGTGACGGATCAGTCTTCCACCGCTCCACCCCGATCGACCAGACTCGCCGTCCCCGACGCTCCCCGGTCCGGCCGCCCGCTGCCACTCGATGCGTGGTCTGCGTCCGGACGACCCGGCGGCTCATCGAGCTGCGCGAGCCCCTCGTCGAGCGCACAAAAAAGGAAATGATCACGGCCGCCCAACGCGCCGAGATCCGGCGCCTGTTCTACAGCGACCGCTCGAAGGTCGGGACAATCGCGGTCCAGCTCGGCCTCACTCCGTGAGACGGTCCGCGCCGCGGTCCAAACTGTTTCAACAGCCTCGTCGAGTGTTCGGCCAAAGTCGACGCCCGATGCCTCACCGCAATGTTCGGCAGGCCGTCACTCCCCGATTCGTCCAGCGTGTCATTCGGAAACCGTCGTAACCAAACCGCGGAGCTGGCTGACTGCAACCATGCCCGGTATCCGCAGCCAATCCAAGAACGTCCCTTTCGTCACCTCACCCCGCGTGACCAGCGATATTCCGTATCCAAACTGACACGCTTCCACGAGCGCCAGATCTTCCACGTTGCTCACTTGCCACGGAACATTCGGTTCGAACCCGGGATTCGCGAGTGTCGCCTTGCACACCTTCGAGCGACCCACAATCGCGGCACCCTTCACCACGTCGGTTGCACCGTTAAGGCCGACATCTTTATCATTCGCCGCCGTCTTCAATTCAACGACAATTTGCTCACTCGCATCACTCCCTAAACAAAAGTCAGGTGCCCCCGGTATACTCCCGTCATCCAAACGTTCATATGCAATACCCGCGACGTCCAACATCTCCTCGATTTTCGTCTCAAACGCGCTCTGTCGCGCATCAATTGTCTGCTCCAAAATGCCGCGCAGCGGACCAACTGCCTGTTCTATCGCAGCCTTCCAAAGTCTCTCCCTTTCCTTCCTGCGGTACTCCTCCACAGCCCGCCGCAGGTTCTTCACCGCTTCGTCGGCCTTCGGAATACCCACGGCAGTCACTGCGCCAACGAGCTCAGCGTATTTGTCTCGCCTCAATAGCGTACCCGGCTCCCTAAGCTCACGGCCCATCAACTCGACTACCGCAATCCTCGGCAAACACGCCCTACCCGTTCCTTCGGATTTCAAGCCAGCTATCCACGCCACTTCCGAGGGAAGGCCGACACTGAGAGACCGCGCCAGCACCCGAACGCTTCGCGCCAAGTTCCGCATACCCCTTAGCTTCTCAACGCCGACCCTCAACGCCACGGGTCGCTCCTCTTCGTGCAAGAATCCCATTGTGCTAGCGCCCAAACAGTCGGACCACGCCACCAGCATCTCTGACCCTTCCCTAAACATAGACTGCAGCACGCCCGATCCGATACGTTCAAATTCGCCCGCAAGTCTATCTCGCCTCCCGCCTCGGGCCCATCGCATCGCGACCATTGCGCCGTTGGCTGCCGACAGGTCCCGCTGCCATGGCTGTTCCACCAGGTGCAGCTCCGCCCGGTCCGCAATCGCATTCTCTACCCGTACATCAAGTTGATAAGGCAAGAATCTCTCGTTTCCCAAACTGGTACTATACTCATGTGAACAGTACACTGCATGCAAGAGCGCAAAATCCATCAATTCTCGCTTGTTCGTGTCCTGCAGCAGTTCCAGAAAATCCGCTACCCGACCGGCGGCATAACCGAGCAACTGGTCAGCCGTCTGTGGGTGTAGGACTGACTGAGCAACAGCGCGTCCTACTTGCGTAACGGCTAGTCTAGTTGATGTGGCACTCATCGCAAGAAGACCCAGCGGCGCAAATCGCCGACTGCCTCCTCGAACGATGCGTCCCAATGATCAAGTCCCGCTGCGTTCAACTCTAGCTCCTTCGACGCGCCGAACGTGGACTTGAGGAAAGTCAACGCGGCACCCTCTTCCGTCGCGACGTTGGACGCCGCCAATTGTAGCACCAGTCTGGAAAAGTGCTTTGGTGACACTTGGCTTTGAAGAGCATCCAAATGATCCGGATCCAAGAATACCTTGGCCGCGAGTTGGTCACGCATTCTGTCGCCTGCAAGAAAAATCACTCGGCCACTATCGTGCTCAGTCCCCATCCGACCACATCGACCCGCCATGTTGTGAAATTCGGCAGCAGATATAGGCTCGTAGATCCGCCTGCTCCGATTCCACCGACGCCAAGAGTAGAAGATGACCGTACCGAGCGGAAAGTTGACTCCGGCCGCTAACGTGGAGGTGGAGAAGACCAAATCGACGCTCTGCGTCCGAACAGCCTCCTCCACCTCTCGGCGGTCATCCTCCAGCAAATCTGCACAATGAATAGCGACACGATGAGGGAGAGTCGCAGACAGCAGAGTTGCTTCCGGTGTTTCCTGTCTGAGACTCCCAAACGATGGCGCCTCGTCCAGAGCAACTCCCCTCGATGCACAGTATTCGCGGCAGCCCTGGTAGACGTCTTGCTTTCGCATGCAAAAGACGACGATAGGTTTCCGGTCGTCTGCCCTCATGCATTCGGCAATGTGGAAATGGCAAGTTGAAAAGGGACCCCTGTGGCCACGTGAAAAGGGACCCCCCGGTGACGCGTGCCGTCGCGGGAGTCGGAGCCGGCTACGGACCGGGCGAGCTCCGTGCGAGCGGCTCGTTCAGCCCGTCAATTGGTGATCGCCTCCTTCCTTGAAGAGATGTTTTCGTCTGTCGGGCAAAAGGTCAGTGACCGTGCGCGGAGCCGGTGTCAAGGCCGCAGCCCCGCGCAGCGGGGGCGGCGCGTAGCGCCGCGCCTTGACGCCGGTGAGCACACGGTCAGGCTGGCCGGCCCGACAGTGCGAGTTGTCGTCGTGCGGTGGTCGACGCCGTTGGGAATCCCGGTCGATTCGACGAGGACGACTCGGCGTCACCGAGCTCCGTCCTTTCCGGAGGCCTGTGCCTGATGCCGCTTCGCGGCCTGCAGCCGGTAGCTGTTGCCCGAAGTCTGCAGCACGGTCGCGTGGTGCACGACCCGGTCGATGACCGCGGCGGCGGCCGTCGGGTCAAGGAAGACTTCCGACCAGCGGGCGAACGGCAGATTCGTCGTCACCACGAGGCTGCGGCGCTCGTAGCGCTGGCTGATGAAGCCGAAGAGCAGGTCGGCGCCGGCCTTGTCGAGCGGAACGTATCCCAGCTCGTCAACGATCACGGCGTCGTAGCGGGCGAGCTGGTCGAGCTTGCGTTGCAGTCGGCCCTGCTGCTGCGCCTCGACGAGCAGCGTGACCAGCTCGGCGGCGGTCGCGAACCGCACCCGGTAGTCGTGCTGGCAGCAGGCCATCCCCAACGCGATCGACAGATGCGTCTTTCCCGTACCGACGCCGCCCACGAACACGACGTTGGCGGCGTCGGCGACAAAGCTGCAATCGAAGACCTGTAGCACCGCATCGCGGTCCAGGTCCGGCTGCGCCTCGAACGAGAAGGCGTCGAGCGTCTTCAACATCGGGAAGCGGGCATCCTGAATGCGCCGTTGGATGCGACGCTCCCGGCGTTGGGTCACCTCCAGGTGCACCAATCGGGCCAGGTAGTCGGCCGGCGCCTGCCGCTGGCCGGCAGCCTGCTCGGCCAGCGGCCGCCACTGGGCGGCGATCGTCGACAGGCACAGCGTCTTCAGGTCCGTCTCCAGGTGTGGGGGCTCGATAGTCGTGGTCGTCATCAGCAGCCGCCCCCCACCAGCGCGTCATACGCCGACAGCGTCGGGGCGGGCACGGCGATCCGTGCCAACTCCGGACGCACCCCCGTCACCGGCGGGCACACCGGCGGCGGTCCGCTCTGCTGCTGCCGGAGGATGAGCCGCACCGTCTCCAGGCGAGGCGACTGGCGCTCGAGCGCGGCCGCCACCGCACGCTCGACGGCCGCCGGCGGGTGCGTCTCCATCAGCCGCAGCATCCGGACCCACTCCTGATCGGGCTTGCGGGTGTGCTTCGCCAACTCGGCGCGTACCTGCTGCCACACCGGCGCCAGCCGCCAGTCGACAAGTGCCGTCGCCTCGGCCACGGCCCGGTGCTTGCGTTCCAGCAACGGCAGCACGTGGAACGGGTCGAGAATCTTCGCGCCCCGGCAAAAAGCACGGCGATGCTGTGCGACCACCTCGGCGCCGACCGCGACCGCCACCCGGTCGTGATACAGCTTCACCCACACCGGCTGGTAGGCGTAGCGGATCGGCACCGAGTAGGTGACCTTGTCCACCCGCACGTGTCCGAACTTGTCGGCTACCCGGGCGACGACGCGACAGGTCTCGGGGAGGTGAGCTGGCATTGCCCGCAGGTGCTGCCGCTCCAGCGTCAACGCTTCCTGCACCGAGCGTCCGTCGTCGAGGTGGCGCGTCGGCAGGTCGGCCTCCAACTCGGTGAGGATCGCCGCGTTGAGCGCTGCCCAGCTCTCGACCGCCAGCCGCGGCCGGAACACCAGGTTCCGGACGTATTTGACGCCTCCCTCCACCGAACCTTTCGTCAAAGCTGCAGAATGCTCCTGGTGCTGTTGAAGCACCACAGATTCGGATC
>VXME01000160.1 GCA_009861545.1 Acidobacteriota bacterium
GAATCACCGCCGGCTGTCCGTTGCGGGAACCCTCGCCCCGCTTGAGCGACTCCCCCACCCGCACGTCCGCGATGTCCCGTACCCGGATCGGACGGGTGTCGCGCGTCGCGATCACCGTGGCGCCGATGCTCTCTGCGTCGTGTGCGCGGCCGGCCCCCTGGATGAGATACTCCTGACCGCCGGCGCGGCGGAACCCGGCCGACGTATTGCGGCTGCCGCGCTCCAGGGCAACCTCCACCGCGCTCAGGGGCACGCCGTAGGCCGCGAGCCGCTCCGGCCGAACCAGCACCTCGAACTGCCGCCGCTCGCCGCCGATCACCGTCACCTGCGCGACGCCCGGCGTCGCCAGCACCCGCCGGCGGACCAGCGTCTCCGCCGTCGTGCGCAGCTCCAGCGAGGTATGGGCGGGCGACTGCAGGGCGACGAACATGATCTCGCCCATGATCGACGACAGCGGGGCCATCATCGGCGCGGCGATGTCGTCGGGCAACGTCGCCGCAACCCTGGCCAGTCTCTCGCTCACCGTCTGCCGCGCAAGCCGCACGTCGGCGCTCCAGTCGAAGTCGACCCAGATGACCGCGATGCCGACGGCGGTCGACGAGCGCACCCGCCGCACTCCCGCCGCGCCGTTCAGGGCCGCCTCGACGGGAAAGGTGACCAGCGCCTCCATGTCGGTCGGCGCCATCCCGTGCCCCTCGACCAGCACCGTCACGGTCGGGGCGGTGAGGTCGGGCAGCACGTCGACCGGCATCCGCACCGCCACGTAGCCGCCCCAGGCGAGAAACGCCGCGGCGGAGGCGAGCACCGCCAGCCGGTTGCGCAACGACCACCGGATGAGCGCGTCGAGGAACATGGGTCTCTCCCATCACTCGTCCGTCGTCGACCCCGCCTCCGTCCCGACGTGCACGACGTCCTCAGCGCGTCGCGGCGAACCCGACGATCGGCGGCTGCGCCAGGAAGTCGTCCCAGAACGGATTGCCGCGCTCGGACGGCTGCAACTGCAGGTCGACCCAACGGAACTCGCTGAATCCGGTCGCGCGAAAGGCGTTCTCGTACGTCTCGCGCGTGAGATAGAAGTTCTCGAGATCGAACCGCCGGCCGTCGGGGTTGGTGATGGTCCACTGCACGACGTCCCCCTCGGACGGCGGTTGCGCGCAGGTCC
The DNA here is from genome assembly GCA_009861545.1 of Acidobacteriota bacterium. Taxonomy (NCBI): domain Bacteria; kingdom Pseudomonadati; phylum Acidobacteriota; species Acidobacteriota bacterium. Next base: position 1,163 of record VXME01000160.1, read on the forward strand.
TCAGCAGGCCGTACTTCTCCAACGAGCCGGTTCCCGGAGGAGGATTCCGCGCGTTGTCGTTGAGACCCACGAACCTCCCCCCGGGACGCAGCGCGTCATGACAGGACTGACAGAACCGCCCGAGCTCCTCGGCAGTCCGCGAGTAGCCCAGGGAGTAGACGGCCACGATCACGTCCACCGGTTCCGGCGGCCGGAACGCGGCGACTTCCGACTGCCGATACGCGCAGCCCAGCGGATCGCGTTTCTCCAGCTCCTCGGCCCGGCGCACCATCTCCGCGGAGACGTCCACGCCCGTCGCCTCCTTTGCCCCGGCCCGCTTGAGCAGGCGCGTGTAGTACCCGTCGCCGCAGGCCATGTCCAGAGCCTTCGCGCCGGTGACGTCTCCCAGCATCTCCACCAGGGTGTACCTCTCGATGGCGTCCCGGAACGGGAGCCGCATGGACTCCTGGTAGGCGTCGGCGATGGCTTCGTATTTCTCGATCTGATCCACAGCGTTTCCTCCCGGCTTCCGCCTGAATACTGCCTGCACGAAGCTCCTTGCAGTTGTCTTCGCGTATGCAGAATATTCCAAGCGGCCCAGGCTTCAGTGCGTATGCCCGTGCGCCGGACCCTGCGGCGACAACGCCGCCAGGCGAATGAGCGGGGCCCCCTGCACGACCACGCGCTCGCCCGGCGCGACGTCGCCGGCGATCTGCACTTGCCCCGCCTCGCGGTTGCCCAGCCGTACCGGACGGCGTTCGAAGCTCTCGCCCCCAACCTGCACGAAGACCACCGGCTGCCCGGCGTCGTCGACGACGGCGCTCTCCGGTACGGTCACCGCGTCGGTTGCGGCGGACGCGAAAATGCGCAGCGACACGGCCTGCCCCACGGCCAGCCGTCGGTCGGGATCGCGCAGCTCGTAGATGATCGGTACGGTTCGCGCCTCGGGCTCCAGGACGCGTCCGACCGAGACCAGCCGGTCGAGCGCGATGGGAGCGCCGAAGCCCGGCACCTCCAGCTCGGCCCCCGCCAGCTCGTCGATTCGCGCCAGGGCCGCCTCGGGCAAGGCGCCTTCCACGTGCACCCGATCGAGCGCGATCAGCCGGAACAGCCGCGCCCCCGCGTCGACGCTGGCTCCGGGTGTAGCGTCCGACGCGGCCACCACGCCGCTGATTGGCGCGCGGAGTACGAAACGGGTGTCGCGTCCACCCTCCCCCTCGCCGGTCCGCGTCAGGTCGAGCTGGGCCAGGTGCGCCTCGGCCGCGGCCAACCGCGCTTCGGCCGTCTGCTCGGCCACCCGCGCCTCCAGCCGCCGCCGCTCGGGCAGGGCCCCCGCCACCACCAGCCTGTCCGCCCGGGAGCGCTCCGCCCGCTCCAGCTCGAGCGCGTTGCGCGCCTCGGCCACGGCCAGCTCCAGTGCCGGGCGATCCTCCCCGTGCCCGCTGTGGGGAATGATCTCCGCCAGCGACTCGCCGCGGGTTACGTGGGATCCGACCGGATGCGCCGGCAGGTCGTCCGCCAGCCGGCCCGCGACCGGTGTCGTCACGTCGGCGCGGCCGCCGGTGCGCGGCTCGATCTCGGCGGCAATCACCAGGCTCTCGGCGATCTGCCGCGTCCCGGCCTCCGCCGTCGCGAAATCGAGTGTCCACTGCTGTTCCTTCAGGAACGTAATCGAGCTGTCGTCCTCCTCCTCGACCGCGGAGAGGGCCGCGCCCGCGGCGGGCGCAAGCACCGTGACCTCGCCCAGATCGTGGCGGTCCGCCAGCCCCGGCGCATCGAGGACCACCGAAAGACGGTAGCGCCCGGCGCGCGACGGCGCGACGTCGATCCCGAAGATGCCCGGGCGTCCCGGGGCATCCACCGTGAAGGCCTCCTCCCGCCCTCCGGCCAGGCGGACCTCGGCACGGCCCGCCCGCAGGGGCTCGAACGTCGAGAGATCGGTGAAGTGGATGGCGAAGCGGCTCGTCTCGCCCTCGACCAGCGGGGGATATTCCATGAACAGCTCGCTCCGCCCGGTCCAGCGCGTCTCGACCACCGGAGGAATCTCCTCCGCGTCGACCACCTCGATGGCGCCGGCTCCGCCGCCGCACGCAAGTGCGAGACAGGCCGTCAACGCCCAGCCGCCGCCGATCAACGTTCGGCTCATGATGCTCATGGCGCCGCCTCCCCTCCCATCGCCAGGTCGAGATCGATGGCGGCCCGGCGCGCGGCAGCGGACAGCTCCAGGAGCCGGAGCCCCGCGCCGACCACCACCCGACGCGCGTCGAGCAGCTCGAGAATCCCGTACTCGCCTTCCTCGTAGGCCGCCGTGGCGATCACGGCCAACTCCGCCGCGGGCTCGACCGACGCGACGCGGTAGCGGTCGGCCAGCGCGCGGTACCGCGAGGCGGCAACGTGCGCCGCGCGCACCTCGCTCCGAATCCGGGCGCGCAGCGCCCGCCGCTCGGCATCCGTTCTCGCCCGCGCCGCCTCGGCCCGCGCCACCTGCGCCTGCCCGCGATTGAAGAACGGGACCCCGACGGTCGCCGCCACCACGTAGCCCGATTCGCGGCCCCGCGCCGGGCCGCTCCACTTCAGCCCGGCGGTGACGGCCGCCGACGGCAGCCGCAACCGCTCGGCGGCGCGGCGTTCGGTCGCCCAACGCGTCTCCCGCGAGGCCAGCGCCCGGTAGTCAGCCCGCTGCGCCAGCGCCGACGCCACCAGCGCGGCCGGGTCCGGAACGGGCGCCGTATCCAGCAACCCGCCCACTGCCGAGAGCCCGCTCGGATCGGTCCCCGGCTCCAGATACGCCGCCAATCGCGCCTGCGCCGTCAGGCGCCCGATGACCGCCGCTTCGAGGTCGGTCTCGACGTCGGCCACCTCCCGCTCGGTGCGCAGCCGGTCGAAGCGGGAGCCCTCGCCCTCCCGCTCGCGTGCGCGCAGCACTTCCACCAGGCGGGCGAGCTCCCGCAGTCCGCCCTCCAGCACCGCCACCCGTTCCTGGGCCAGCAGGAGGTCCGTGAAGGCCAGGCGCAACCGCGACTCGAACGCCAGCCGGGAGGCGTCGGCGCGCGCCTTGGCGCCCGCCCCGGTATGCCCGGCCGCCTCGCGGAGCAATCCCACGCGGCCCCGCACCGGCAACTCGTGGGAGAACAGGAGGAAATCGTCGCTGGCGAGACCGATGTCCTCCCGCGTGTAGCCAACCGTCGGATTGGCGAGCAGGCCCCGCTCCCGCGCCTCGGCCTCGGCCTCGCGCACGGCAAGGCGCAGCGCCAGCAGATAGGGATGCCCGGCGCGCATCCGGTCGAGCGCCTCCTCCTCGGTCAGCGGCTGACCGGACGCCGCGGGAGCCGTCACCCCCAGGATCCCCGCCAGAAGCAGTGATCGCGAGATGCATCGCCGACCGAATGCAGCGCGAGTTGTGCCACGGCCTCCTGAACGCATGCGTTGCCCTCTCCTGATCCGTCCGCAAGAACGGTGGACGGCCTCCTTCGATCACGAAACGTCCACTCGCGGGCAGCGGTAGCCACACCCGCGGCGGACGGAGCGTCAGAAGCGGAGGGGAGGAGCGCGTGCGGCGAGGAGTATCAGAGGCGGGGGGTCGGGACCGGCGTCCGCTGCGACTCGGGCACGCAGGTCCCCGGGGCCGGCAGGGACGGCTGACGCCGGCGCATCGACCACCGCGCGGGGTGCATCAAGCCCCGCCGACGCAGTCTCGACGGCCGCCGCCGACAGCGCGACCGCGGCGTGCCGGTGCGACGCGGCGCCGGTCGCTAACGCGCCGCCGGTGCGAGAAGCGGGGCTGCCGCCCAGGTGCCAGTGCGCACCCTCGGCGTGATGGTGCGCGCAATGCTCGTCGGCGCGCCCTGCGTGCGACGCACCGTGGTGGGCGCCGTGCGCGTGTACGTGCAGGAAGGGTGCGGTCGCACCGGACGACACCAGCGCCACGACGAGCAGCAGGCGGGCGATGCAGTGAAGCATCACTCCTATCCTTACGGCCGCTTCGGGCGCTGTCAACCCCCGGATGCGAAGCGGAGCGCGAGCGTATCGCAACGGCGGGACCACGGCCGCGTCCGTTGCCCCACGCGCACCTGGGCGGTAGGATGGCGGACAGGCTCACCGATGTCCGACAAGGCCCGTCCCGGCGCGCCGCGGTGGATCGCTTTGCACTCGTACAACGTCCGCATCTGCCATTGGATCAACGTTGTGGCCGGCGCCTATCTGCTGCTGAGCGGCATCCACATCTTCCTGGACTTCCCGGAGCTGTACTGGGGCCATACCGGTTACCAGGGCTACCCGGCAATCTTCCGGCTCGCGGACTGGGGCATCTCCTGGGACGAGGCCGGCGCGCTGGGGAACCGGATGTGGGGGCGGAACTACCATTTCACGTTCGCCTGGGTGTTTCTCCTGAACGGTCTCGTCTACGCCGGATGGAGCCTCGCGACCGGCCACTTTCGCGACCGCCTGCTGCCCCGCCGCGATGAGCTCACGGCCCGCCACCTGCGCGCCGAGCTGCGCGATCATCTGCCCGGACGGGGGCAGGCGCGGGCCGCGGCCACCCGCTACGGGGTCCTGCAGAAGCTCTCCTATCTCCTGCTGCTCCTGCTCTTCGTACCGCTGATGACCCTGACCGGGCTGGCGCAGTCGCCCGGCTTCACTGCGGCGATGCCGTGGCTGCTCGACCTGTTCGGCGGGCGGCAGTCGGCGCGTACGCTCCACAGCATCGGCACCGTCGTGTTCGTCGTCTTCGTATTCGTGCACGTGCTGGAGGTTCTGGCGGCCGGTGCAGCCAACCGGATCCGCTCGATGATCACCGGCAAGTTCCTGTCAACGGGAGAGGGGCCATGAGTATGCCGACTTCCGAAGCACCGCGAATCGTCGGTCCCCCCGGTCCGCGACCGATCTCGCGCCGCCGCCTCCTGGCGAGCGTTCCGGCCCTGGGAGGGCTGCTGGCCGGATGTACGCGAGAGCGATACATGCCGCCGAACGTCCGGGGAGGCCTGATCGGCGCGGCCGACGTGCTGACCATGAGCACGAACCGACTGCTGCTCAGGGACCAGCCGCTGGCGCGGGAGTACGGGCCGGACGACATCGCCCCGGAGTTTCCCACCTGGGGCCAGACCAATCCCGACGACGACGAGTACCAACGGCTGCGGCGGGACGGCTTCCGGGACTGGCGCCTGCCGGTGAGCGGCCTCGTGGAACGGCCGGCGTCGCTGTCGCTCGACGATATTCGGCGTCTGCCGTCGCGCACGCAGATCACCGCCCACGTGTGCGAGCAGGGCTGGTCGGCGATCGCCGAATGGACCGGCGCCCCGCTGCTGCGGGTACTCGAGGCGGCCGGCGGCGTGCGGGCCGAGGCGCGCTACGCGGTCTTCCACACCTTCGACGGCTGGTACGAGAGCATCGACATGTTCGACGTCGTGCACCCGCAGACGATCCTCGCCTACGGCCTCAACGGCGAAGACCTGCCGCTGGGCAACGGTGCGCCGGTTCGGCTGCGGGTCGAGCGGCAGTGCGGCTACAAGAACGTGAAGTTCCTGAAGACGCTCCAGGTAGTCGACTCGATCGCCGGGTTCGGCCGGGGCCGCGGCGGACTGAGCGCGGACTACGGGTTCCACTGGTACGCCGGCGTCTGAAGGCCGGATCCGCGGCGCCACGGATCCGGCGCGTTGCGGCGCGGGCGCCGCCATCGATCCGGAGTTGACAGACGGCGCGCGCCCCCGTAGCGTGAAAGGCGCCCTTGGTGAGGGAAACGCATGCGAATTGCGCCGATGGCCTGCGTTGCGATGGTCGCCGTGCTGCTCGCCGCGCCGGCGGTCGCGGAGCAGCAGCCCGCATCCGTCGACGAGGCGACAATCGACACCCGCATTCCTACGGTCTCTCTCGATCGGATCAAGCGTCGCATGGCGGCCCTCCCCGCCGACGACGGGCGACTGCTGCTGCGTCTGACCGCGCGCGTCGACGTCTACGCCCGCGCCCAGGCCGTCGAGGTTCTCCAGGGGTTCAACGTGGAAAGCTGGACCTCGCTCCTCGGCGGGCGCACGGGGGGCGCGATCGCGTACGGCTCGCCTACCCACAACGAGACGGTCAACGCCATGACGCCGGAGTTCTGGCGACAGCGGGCCTCCAGCCTCGCCGGGATCGGCGTCGGTTGGTAGCCCCACCCCAACACGGATAGCTGAACTGCCGGTAGACTAGGCGCAGCAATGCCCGACATCGAGCGGCGTCCAGGCCGCCGAGCCGGACCGAGCATGCGCCTGATCGCGCATGCCGCGACGCGAATGCGTCGGCGCTCGGTCGCGGTTGCCCTGACCGGCGCGAGCCTCCTCGCTCCGGCGGTGCCGGCGGCGGCGCAAACGCCCGGCCCGATCATCGTGGTGCCGTTCGCGAACGTGAGCCGGCAACCGGCCGACGACTGGATCGGCGCCGGTCTCGCCGAAACCATCGCAGCCGATCTGCGGAACGCGGGGCTCAGCGTGGTCGGGCACGGCACGGTCGACGCCGCCGATGCCCCCGCAAGGTACGGAAACGGAAACGGAAACGGAAACGGCTGGTTCGACGGCACTGCGCTCGACACCTACCACCGGCGCGGTGTCGCCTGGCTCGTCGACGGAACACTTCAGCGAGTGGGAGAACGGTTGCGGATCACGACCCGCCTCGTGGATGTCGCTACCGGCGCGACCGCGTTCGGCACCCGCGTCGACGGCGACTTCGGCGACCTGTTCGACATCCAGGACGAGCTGGGTGCGGCGCTCGCCGGGCACCTGTCGACCGACTCGAGAACGGCGGCCGGCAGGGCGCCGGCGGCAGGTGTGGCCCCGCCGGCATCCACCCCGCGACCCGAGAGCGTCGCGTCCGCGGCGCCGGCCCGCATCGTTCCGGCCGAGCCCGAACGGAACGTGACCGGTGCGCTCGCGTTCGGCGAAGCGGGGGCCGGCGCGCCGCCAGCCCGCCCCCAAGGCAGGCGTCCGGGCCGAGGCGGCGGATTCACTCCAACGCCCAGAACCCGCCCGACGGTCGTCATCGGGCGCACGAGCAACCCGCCGGACATCGACGGCCGCCTGGACGATTCGGTCTGGGAGACCGCCACCCACATCACGGACTTCATCCAGATCGCGCCCATCGAGGGCGCGCCCGGCACCGAGGAGACCGAGGTGTGGATGGCGTACGACAACGACCATCTCTACTTCGCCTTCTATGCCCATTACACGCGGCCGGAGGTGATGCGCATCAACCGGGCCGACCGCGAGGAGATCCGCGGGGACGACCGGATGTCCGTGCTTTTCGACCCTTTTCTCGATCAGCAGCGCGCCTACCAGTTCGAAGTGAACGGCTACGGCGTGCAGTCCGACTCGCTCGTCAACGCGGACGGCAGCACCGGCTTCTCGCGATCGAGCGGCAGCTCGTCGGCCTCACGGGGCGGCAGCGGACCGCGGCGGAGCGGCGGCAGCGGCATGAGCCAGTCCGGACAGTTCGGCATCCGCGGCGACCAGTCCTGGGACGCCCTCTTCGACACCGCCGGGCAGGTCGTCGACGACGGCTGGACGGCCGAGATGCGCATCCCCTTCAAGAGCCTCCGCTACCCGTCGCGCGCCGGCGGCGAGGATCACCGCTGGGGCTTCCAGATCACGCGCGTCATCCGGGACAAGTCGGAGGCGCAGTCGTGGTCGCCGATCTCGCGCGGCGTCGCGGGTCAGCTCACGCAGTTCGGGGTGCTCGAGGGCCTGTCGGACATGTCCCGGAGCCGCAACCTGGAGTTCCTCCCCGAGCTGACCGGGTTCCGCCTCGGTTCGCTCGACAGGGACACCGGCGTCTTCGATCGCGGCGACCCGGGCGGCGAGCCGGGGCTCGGCGTCAAGTACGGCATCACGCCCAACCTGACTGCCGACATCACCTTCAACCCCGACTTCTCGCAGATCGAGTCGGACCGGCCGCAGATCGAGACCAACCAGCGCTTCCAGCTCTTCTATCCGGAGCAGCGCCCGTTCTTCCTGGAGGGACAGGAGATCTTCCAGACGGCGACGCCGCTGACCCTCGTCCATACCCGCACGATCGCCGACCCCGACTTCGGCGGGAAGCTGACCGGCAAGGTGGGCCGGACGACGCTGGGCGTGGTCGTCGCCGACGACGTGGCGGCGGGCCGGCTCGTCGACGATACGCACCCCGAGTACGGCGGCACCGCGCAGACCGTCCTCGGACGCGCCCGCTACGACTTCTACGCCGAGTCGTACCTCGGCGCCATCATGACCGACCGCGAGTTCGGCAACGACCACAACCGGGTGGCCGGCGTGGACGGGCGTTTCCGCCTCGGGCGAACGCACCGCATCAGCTTCCTGGCCGCGGGATCCGAGACGCGGGACGCCGACCTCGGCGCGCTCTCCGGAGCGGCGGTCGAGGCGGACTTCTCGAAGCAGGGACGCAATCTCAGCTACAACGTCGCCTACAGCAGCATCGATCCGGGCTTCCACACCAACACCGGCTTCCTGCCGCGGGTCGATCTGCAGCAGACCAGCGGCACCGTGTCGTACCGCTGGTGGCCCGAATCGAACCTGATGACGTGGGGCCCGTCGGCCACCTACCTGCGCCTCTACGACCACGCCGGCGTGCTGCAGGACGAGCAGCTCCAGGGCATGGCGAGCTTCTCGTTCCGCAACAACATGGCCATCACCGGCATGGTCAACCGGGATCTGGAGCGCTACGGGGCAATCGACTTCCGCAAGACCGGCTACGGCTTCTTCGGCGTCATGAGCGCGCGGATCCTCTCGATCTACGGCGGCTACAACTGGGGCGACGGCATCCTCTACGCGGACGACCCATACCTGGGCCGCTCGACCATCGGCAACGTGAACTTCCGCTTCCAGCCCACCTCGCGGCTGCGCACGGAGTTCAACATGGTCTCGAGCGACTTCGTGAATCCGATCGGCGGCGAAGGCATCTTCCACGTCAAGATCTTCCGCAGCCGCAACACCTACCAGTTCACCGACCGGCTGCTCGTGCGCCACATCGCCGAGCACAACACGCAGTCCGTGACGGTGGGCAACAACATCCTCTTCACCTACCGCATCAACGCCGGCACGGTCGTCTTCCTCGGCTACGATGACCGCTTCCAGCGCGGCACCGAAATCGACAGCCTGCTGTTCCCGTTCAACTCGCTGCAGCGGACGAACCGGGCGTTCTTCGGGAAGCTGTCCTACCTGTTCCGCTACTGAGCGCATCCCTGCGCGCCCCTTCCGGCGAGAGCGGCGGCAGGCCCGTCGACGCGGCGGCGTCGTTCGGGTCATGATGGTAGGGGACCGGCGAGATCTTCCGCCGTAACCAGGAGCACACCATCCGCGAACAACTGGATTTCCGCGTAGAGGGCCTCGACTGCAACGAGGAAGCGACCCTGCTGCGCGACGCGCTCGGGGACCGCGACGGCGTTCACGGCGTCTCGTTCCACGTCGTCGACGCCCGCATGACCGTCGACGCCGACACGGACGTGTTCGGCCCCGAGCGGGTCGCCGAGGCGGTGTCCCGGCTGGGAATGCGAGCCGAACCGTGGGACGCGGCGCCGCGGGCCGAGTCGTGGTGGGATGCTCACGGCCGCCACGCGCTGGTGGCGACAAGCGGACTGGCGCTCGTCGGCGGGCTCGTCCTGCACATCGCGGTGGCCGGCGGGAGCGTGCTGGAGACCCTGCTCGCGCACGCGCACGGGGCGCACGGCATAGACAGTTCCGTCCTCCTGCTGCTGCTGGTCGGTATCGTCGCGGGACTCTTCCACGCCACGCCGAAGGCGGTGGCGTCTCTCGTGCGCCTGCGGCCGGATATGAACGCGCTGGTGCTGGTCTCGGTCGTCGGCGCCCTGTTCCTGTCCGAGTGGGCCGAGGCGGCGGTACTGGCCTTCCTGTATGGGCTGTCGGGACTACTAGAGAACTGGAGCGCGCGGCGGGCGCGCAACGCCATCGGCTCGCTGCTGCGCATCACGCCGGCGACGGCGGCGGTGGTGCACGGCGACCACGAGCACCGGACGCCGGTGGACCGCGTGGCGGTGGGCGCGCACGTGCGGGTGCGACCGGGGGAACGGGTTCCGTGCGACGGGGTGGTGACCGACGGCAGCTCCTACGTCGACCAGGCGCTGGTCACCGGCGAATCCATACCCGCCTGGAAGACGGCCGGCGACGAGGTGTTCGCGGGCACGGTGAACGGCCACGGGGTGCTCGATCTGCGCACCACGCGGACCGCATCGGACACGATGCTGGCCCGCATCACCCGCATGGTCGGCGAGAGCCATCACCACCGGGCGCCGACCGAGCGCTTCATCGATCAGTTCGCCCGCTACTACACGCCGCTGATGTTCGCGGTAGCGTTCGCCGTGGGGGCGGCTCCCCCGCTGCTGCTCGGCGGCGACTGGCAGCACTGGTTCTACCAGGCGATGCTCATCCTGCTGATCTCGTGCCCCTGCGGCCTGGTGATCTCGACGCCGGTGACGATCGCCGCGGCCATCACGTCGGCCACGCGGCACGGCGTGCTGATCAAGGGCGGCTCGCACCTCGAGGAACTGGGACGGCTGCGGGCGGTCGCCTTCGACAAGACCGGGATCATCACGCGCGGCGAGCCGGACGTGCGCGAACTGCGGCCCGCGAACGGCCGCTCGGAGGACGAGGTACTGTCCCGCCTGCTGGCCATCGAGCTGCGTAGCGAGCATCCGCTGTCGCGCGCCATCATCCGTCATGCGCGCAAGCGCGGGGTCGAGCCGGCCAAGCTGACCGACTTCGCGGCCGTCGAGGGGCGCGGCGCCGAGGCGGTAATCGACGGCAAGCGGTTCTGGGTGGGAAGCACGCGTTTCGCCCGCGAGCAGACCGCCCTCGAATCGTTCGAGCCGGAGCTCGCGCAGATGCAGCGGGCCGACGAGACCGTCGTCGTCTGCGGCGCCGGCGAGGATGTCTGGGCGCTCGTCGCGCTGGCGGACCCGGTGCGCCCGGAAGCGCCGTCCAGCGTGGAGCAGATCCACCGCCAGGACCTCCGGACCGCCCTGCTCACCGGCGACAACGCGGCGACGGCCCGCAGCGTCGGCGCCCGCGTTCACGTGGCGGACGTGCGCGCCGAGCTGCTGCCCGACGGCAAGGCGGACGCCATCCGGAAGCTCATGAAGCGCCACGGACCGACCGCGATGGTGGGCGACGGAATCAACGACAGCCAGGCGCTGCTGGCCGCCTCGGTCGGCATCGCGATGGGCGGCAACGCCACCGACGTAGCGGCCGAGTCGGCCGATGTCGTGCTGATGCAGGACGACCTGCAGAAGCTCCCCTTCCTGGTAAGCCACGCCCGCCGGGCTCGGCGGGTGATCATCGAGAACATCACGTTCGCCCTCGGCGCTAAGGCGCTCTTCCTCGCCTTCATGGCCTTCGGCGCCGCGACCCTCTGGATGGCGGTGGCCGCCGACATGGGCGCGTCGCTGCTGGTCACGTTCAACGGCCTGCGGATGCTGCGATCGGGCGCGGTCGGCGGCCGGGCATCGCCGGAACCGGCGCTGGCGGGAGCCGGGCAGGAAGCGTAGGCGGCGAGATGGGTCGTCTGTCGCACCCCCGGCGACCCTCCACCGTGGGGCGCGTATGGATCCAGAGAACACCGCTCAATCCATCCGGCGGGCGCTCTCGCCGACATCGCGGTGTGTAGTTCCTGCGGTCTATTGCCCAAGCAGATTCCTGTAGGGGTAGCGCTCCGCGAGGACTTCCTGAAATCTGCGAAACGCCGGAACACCTTCGAGCGGCCTGTAGTCCGTAATGTAGGCAGCAACGCTGACGCGGCGCTTCGCTATCGAGCGCTTGAAGTTCCTGCCGCGGCGCCCGGCCGGCAACCCGGCGGCATGCAAGAGAAGCTCGTCCAGGCGCTCCTTGGGATTCGCGATGTTCTCGATCTCGGCGATCGCCGGAGCAATCACCTCGGCAGCCGGTGAGCCGGCTGCCTTCGCCACCGCCGCTCCGTCGAAGAGAATCCAGGCCTCCGACATCTGAACCGGTACGACAGGCACCACGTCTGCCCGGGTGACGCCATCGAACTCTGCCAGGCGATTCTCCAGCGTGAGGTTCTCCGCGTCCCGATGCACGAAGACGACCATTGCGCCGGAGTCATAGGTGCGAAGGAAGTCCTCGACACCTCCGCGTCGCTTCCGGAACTCGGGTTCCAGTATTTCGACGGCGGGATCCAGGCGGTGTATCGCCCACTGGATGACCGGGACGAGCATCAGGTCGGTTCCGCCATCGGCCACTATGGACCAGGTCAACTGTCGGCTCACTTGGCCGATCCGAACTGGAGCCTCAATTGATCGAACTCCGCATTGACCGGCGAGCCTCCGATGAAGTCGACGACCGCCTGCCGGTCAATCGGTTGTGTGGTCGATTCCGTTCCGTCCGGCTGGTGCGTCCTCCACGCACCCGTGATGGGTCGGAACGTGCTGATTGGCCCGTCCTGCTTCGTGAGCGCCCGCTCGACGAATACGAGCTCGTCGAAGGAGAGCTGTCGCGCCACCTCGGGAGAATGGGTGTTGAGAACGACCTGCCGCAAGGGATTGTCAGGGCCGACCGCATCGCCAACGTCGACCGCGTAGTCCCGCAACAACTCGGCCAAGTTGGGCACCCGCGAGGGATGGATGCCGTTCTCGGGCTCCTCTATGCACAGGACCGCGCGATCCTGAACGTCCACCAACATCAGGACCAGGGCTATGTACCGCAGCGTGCCGTCCGAGAGAGAACGGCCGTACAGCCAGTTGTCCACGCCGGGAACCCGGGCGCGCAGAGCGAGCTGGTCTCGAATGTCATCGGCGTAGACTCCCACTTCGGCGATGTCCGAGTTGAGCTGGCGGAGGCGAAAGAGGATCTCGCCCTCCGCCGCCGGATCCCTCCCCACCAGCGCATGGAGCGTGGCCGGTATGTGGCCGCCCGACGCGGACACGTGGGTCGGCGCCGACCGGGTATCGGGGGTGCGCATCGCACTCGGTTCGAGGTGGAGTATGCGCCAGGATGACATCTCCCGCTTCGCGGCCAGGACGGTCGGGTAGTCGTAGGTGTTCGTGCCGCCGACTACTGTCAGCGGAGACCTGCCCACCGGCGAGGGTCTCCCCCGGCTCCCACCGTCGCCGTGGAGCTGAATCCTGTCTTCCCTGGTCGAGATCAGCGGCCCGCCGCGCCGCCCCCCCAGAGCGACCGACTTCCTGAAGTCCTTCGACGAGTCGAACCCGATGAACTTCCTGTAGTCCTCCAGCTTCGCGTGGGTCAGACTCTCGTGCTCTACCAGCAGGCGATCCGATTCCGGCTGATATCGCAGCCGGATCCTGTACGTGAGGAGCGTCGTGCTCGGTTTAGCGACTTGGCCGAAATCGTCCTCCACCTCCGGCGGCACCACCATGTCTGCGCACAATTCGATCCTGCGGCTGGGATCCCGGCCGAACACCAGGTCGAGGGGCGAGTAGCCGCCGTCGCTCGTGCGCCGCACCTCGGTGGCCGCGTCAGCGATGTCCCGCTCGGTCAGTGCGCCGAGGAAGTGGATCGCGTCGAACAGGTTGCTCTTGCCGACGCCGTTGTGGCCGATGAAGCAGGTGAACGGCCCGAAGCGGACGTGCGCTTCCCGGATGCTCTTGAAGTTCTTGACGGACAGGCTGACGAGCATCGGTGGACGTTCGGTCGCGAGAATCCGGAAACCGATACAGCCTGTGCCGGGCGAGCGGCGGTCAGGCCGCCCGGCCGGCCAGGGCCCTGGCGGTCGATGCGTGTCATGTTGACACACGAATCGGATGCACGCCAACACGCCGGCCGGCAGCAAATGCGGAGGCGTCAGCGACCCGCGACCTCCGGTGTTGCGCCACGCGAACCGGTCGATCTAGAGTCCAGTGCACTTCGGCTCCCGCGCTCCGGGTGCACCGCACACACCACAGTTGACAAAAGATGATGCCCGGCTCCGGGCCGCGCGGGCGGCGAGCGGGCAGCCAGGAGGCAGCATGGACAGCAAGGCATCGGCGGTCTGGAAGGGCGACCTGAAGGGTGGCAGCGGCACGATCTCGGCCAACAGCGGCGTCCTGTCCGACGCCGCGTTCACGTTCGCGACACGGTTCGAGGGCAGCCCGGGGACGAACCCTGAGGAGCTCGTGGCAGCCGCGCACGCCGGCTGCTTCTCGATGGCGCTGTCGAACGAGCTCGCGAAGGGCGGCAACACGCCGGACCACGTGAGCACCACCGCGACGGTGACGATGGAGCCCGTCGAGGGCGGGGTCGCGGTCACGAAGATCCACCTCGAGTGCTCGGCCAGGGTGCCCGGCATCAGCCAGGCCGCCTTCGACGAGACGGCGAACGGCGCGAAGACCGGCTGCCCGATCTCGAAGCTGATGAACGCGGAGATCTCGCTGAACGCCGTCCTGGAGTCCTAGGAGTCTGCGCCGTAGTCGAGCGCGGCCGGTCCGACCCTCCGCGGGACGCTGCGGTGGCGTTCGGGCCCGGCCGGCCCGGCCCCGCGTGAAATCGGCGGCCGGTCGGCCCGGGCCGCGTATACTGTCTCGTCATGCGCATGCGTAGCGCGGTTGCGCGGATCGTGAGGGCCGCCGGGTTGGCGTCGGCGCTCGCGCTGACCGCCGTAGCGGGGTCGGCCGCCGCTCCCTCGTCGTCCGACGCGCAGCCGGCCCAGGAGTCACTGTACCGATGCGCGGCCGGGGAACCGGTAGCGGTGGCGACGCTCGGGCTCGACCTGTGCGACGCGGAGCCGACGACGCTGCTGGCCCGGCGCGCCGAGCCGGACAATCTGCAGACCCGGGAGGGAGCGCTGGTCGTCGAGGTCGAGGACGACGGTATCGCGGCCGTCGCGGGCGTGCAGCCGGGGGACGTGATCTATCGCGTCGCGGGCGTCGACGTAGCCGGGGCCGAAGACGCCGGGGCCGGCCTGGCGAGCGTCGGCACGGACAGCGACACCCAGATCAACTTCCTGCGGCGGGGCCGCCCCTACCGAATCAAGCTGCGGCGCTGACGCGGTCACGCGTTCGTCACGACTTGTCGCTAAACTGGTGTCATGTCTACACAGCCTCACGGCGTGAATCGCCGGACTTTCCTGTCCCTGACCGGCGTCGCTCTCGGCGCCGCACCTTTTCACGCGCTCGCCGGCCGCGCCGCGGCGGCCACTCGTGGACAGTCGTCCGTCGGGGGCGGGACTCCGGCCGAGGTCGGCTACGGCCCGCTCCAGCCGGTCCGGGACGAGACGACGGGCCTTCCGTTGCTGCACCTCCCGGCGGGCTTCCGCTACCTGACATTCGGCTGGACCGGCGACCCGCTGGCCGACGGACGGGCGACGCCGCCGGCACACGACGGCATGGCGGCCTTCGCGGCAACGGGCAGCCGCATCCGCCTCATCCGCAACCACGAGATCCGTTCGGGCGGGGCGTTCGCGGACGACCCGCTCTACGACGCGATCGGCGGGGGCGGCACCACCACCATCGAGTTCGATACGGCGGCCGGGTCGGTCCACGAGGCATGGACGAGCCTGGCCGGAACGGCCGTCAACTGCGCGGGCGGCCCGACGCCGTGGGGCTCGTGGCTCACCTGCGAGGAGACCGTCCTCGGGCCGGGCGCCGAGCCCTCGTTTCTGGAGTCGTTGCGCCAGCGGCTCGCGACCCCGGACTACGAGAAGCCGCACGGGTACGTGTTCGAAGTCCCGGCCGACGGATCCGCGTCGGCGGAGCCGTACCGGGCGATGGGCCGGTTCGTCCACGAGGCGGTAAGCATCGATCCGGCAACCGGCATCGTGTACGAGACCGAGGACCAGGGAGCCTCGGGGTTCTATCGGTTCCTGCCCGAAGAGGCCGGCGTGCTCTCCGCCGGCGGGCGCCTCGAGATGCTCTGCATCGCGGACACGCCGCGAGCCGATCTTCGCACCGGCCAGTCGGCAGAACTGTGGCGGCCGGTGTCCTGGGCCCCAATCGACGATCCGGACCCGGCCGAGGTCGACCAGGGCAGCGTGTTCGGTCAGGGCGTCGCCGGAGGCGGGGCGGCCTTCGCGCGGCTCGAAGGAACCTGGTACGGCGACGGCCGGATCTACATCGTGTCGACCACTGGCGGCGAGGCCGCGGCGGGGCAGGTCTGGGAGTACGACCCGCGCGGCGAACGCGTGCGGCTGATCTTCGAGTCGCCCGGGAAGGACGTGCTGGACATGCCCGACAACCTCTGCGTGAGCCCGCGCGGGGGCCTCGTGCTGTGCGAGGACGGCGGCGTGGACAACTTCGTCCGGGGACTCACCGTCGACGGCTCGATCTTCTCCTTCGCCCGCAACAACGTCTTCCTCGACGGCGAGAAGAACGGCATCTCCGGCGACTTCCGCACCCGCGAGTTCGCCGGCGCCACGTACAGCCCGGACGGCCGCTGGCTCTTCTTCAACGCGCAGACGCCGGGCATCACGTTCGCGGTGACCGGCCCGTGGGCCGACGGTCCCCTGTGAGCACGCTCGGAGCCGCTCCCGGCTGCCTGTCGCGACCCGCCGGTACGGGGTGTCCGCGCGCTATCCTCGCCCGGTGGTGAGTTATCCACGAAACGCGCTCGTCCGGGCCACGGCGCTTGCCGGCCTGTTCTGGCTGCCCGGCGCAGCAACGGCCCTCGCCCATCCAATCTCGTTCACGGAGGTGACGCTCACGCTGGGCGCCGACGGCGGCTTCGAAGCGGACGTCATCTACGACCTCGACGCCCTCGCCCTCGGCGCCCCCATCGACACGGACGACGCGGAGTTGGCGGCGGCGCTGGAGAGTCTCCCGCCGGACGCCTTCGAGTCGCGTCTCGGGCGGCTGCGACGGCTGTTCGAACGGCGCGTGCGGGTCCGCTTCGACGGCGACCCGGTCCCGTTCGACGTCTCGTTCCCCGACCACGGCACCCCGCGTGCCACCGAGGCCGAAATCCCCACCGTGCTGGGCCTGACCGCCCGGCTCCGCGGCGCGATTCCGGCGGGCGCCGTCACCGTCGGGTTCTTCGCTTCCCGGGCGTTCGGCGAGGTCCACCTGACGATCCGCGACCCGGCGCGGGGCATCGAGGCCCGCGCCGTGCTCGAGGCCGGGGCCCGCAGCGATCCCCTGGATCTGACGGTGCCGGTCACCCCGCCCGGTCGCGCGGCGGTGGCGGAAAGCTACCTGCGCCTCGGGTTCATCCACATCGTCCCGGAAGGGCTCGATCACATCCTGTTCGTGCTGGGGCTGTTCCTGCTGAGCGCGCGGCTCCGGCCGCTCGTCTGGCAGGTCACGGCGTTCACCCTGGCCCACGCGGTGACGCTGACCCTGGCGGCGCTCGACGTCGTGGCGTTGTCGCCGCGGCTGGTCGAGCCGTTGATCGCGCTGTCGATCGTCTACGTGGCGGTGGAGAACGTCCTGACCGACCGCATGACCCGCTGGCGGCCGCCCGCCGTCTTCGGGTTCGGCCTGCTGCACGGGCTCGGCTTCGCCGGCGTGCTCGGAGAGCTCGGGATGCCGGAGCAGGAACGCCTGCTGGCGCTCGTCAGCTTCAACGCCGGGATCGAGTTGGGTCAACTCGCCGTAATCGCCGGCGCCGCGCTGGCGTGCGGCTGGTTCCGCTCCGAACCGTGGTACCGGACCCGGCTGGTGGTGCCGGCCTCGGCCGGCATCGCCCTGGTGGGACTGCTCTGGGCCGTCGAACGCGTGCTCCGGTGACCCTGATCGGCGGGTCAGCCGGACACGCGGGCGGGCCTGCCGACGATCAGCCGGCCGACCGCCTTCAGCTTGCTCCAGAAGAAGTCGAACTGCCCGAGGAGCGTGCCGTAGGCGAGGAGCAGCACCTGATAGACGGGCAGCATTACGACCAGATACACCGCCCATTGCAGCCATCCGGGCGCCGTCGCGGGCATGATGAACCCCATCACCAGGCCCTTCAACTGCAGCGTGGTCATGCCGGCAAGGGAGAAGGCCAGCAGGATGGCGACCAGGCCCCAGAAGCCGACGCCCCACCGCTCCTTCATCCGGTGGAAGACGCTCAACGGTCCGCGCTCCGAAGACCGGGTGTCGACGGCCCCGGCAAGCGGTCGATCCAAGATGACGTAGCCCTCAAGACGTGCAACCTCCTCGCTGATGTGCTGCCCGATTGCGCACGGGAACTGCACGATACTACGGCATTGCGGCACGGACGGAGCTGCGCCGCGATCGCGGGAGCGCGGTCATGGCATTATGAGAATGCGTCTCAGTCTCATATTTACGAGCCTATACCCGGCCGGATCGGTCGGTCAAGAGGAGCGGCGGAACGCAGTCCGACCGTTGCGGGGCGGCGTGATAAAATCTCTCGCCGCAGATCGAACACTCCATGTCAATGAAGGATTGCCGGATGACCAAGACCGCTCACCGCGCCGCCCTGCGCGTGGCCGTCCTCGTTCCGTGCCTCGTGTTCCTGGCCGGCGCCGCGACGGCCCAGGACTGGCCGAGCTGGCGCGGCCGGCTGCAGACCGGCGTCTCGGACCAGACCGGACTCGTGTCGAGCTGGTCGGTGGACGGCGAGAACCTGATCTGGTTCCAGGAGTACATCGCCCGGTCGACCCCGGCCGTCTTCGACGGCCGGGTGTGCGCCAACGGCCGCACCGGCGACGGCGTCGAGAAGAAGGAAATCGTCACCTGCTGGAACGCCGAGAACGGCTCGAAGCTGTGGGAGCACACCTTCAGCGTCCTCAACACCACCGTCCCCTTCAACCGGGTCGGCTGGGGCAGCGTGACCGGCGATCCCGAAACCGGCCACCTCTACGCGCTGAACGTCGACGGCCACCTGAACTGCTTCGATCGCGAAGGCGAAATCGTCTGGAGCTGGCGTCTCAGCGAGGATCTCGGGCGCGCCTCCGGCTACGGGGGACGCACGTCGACGCCGATCATCGACGAGGATCGGCTGATCCTGAGCGTGATCGGCTCGGCCTGGGGCAGCCTCGGCGGACCGCCGCGGCACCGCTACGTGGCGTTCGACAAGCGGACCGGCCGGGTGCGCTGGGTGTCGACGCCGGGCGGCCAACCGGCCGATATGAACACCCAATCGGTCCCCATCGTCGCCGTCGTCGACGGCCGGCGGCTGATCATCGACGGCAACGCCGACGGGCACATCTACGCGATTCAGGCGCGCACCGGCGTCAAGGTCTGGGAGTTCCACCTGAGCCAGCGCGGCATCAACGTGTCGCCCGTCATCGACGGCACCACCGTCTATGTCTCCCACAGCGAGGAGAACATCGACCGGGGCACGATGGGCCGCGTGGTGGCTATCGACGCGACCGGCAGCGGCGACATCACGTCGACCGGCGAGCTGTGGCGCGTAAACGACCTCGCCGTCGGATTCTCGTCGCCCCTGATTCACGACGGCACGCTGTACGTCATCGACAACTCCGCGAACCTCGTCGCCCTGAACGCCGCGAGCGGCGAGATCCAGTGGGAGTACAGCGTCGGCAACGTCGGCAAGGCGTCGCCGGTCTGGGCCGACGGCAAGCTCTACGTGACCGAGACCAACGGCAACGTGCACATCCTGCGGCCGGGTCCGGACGGTCCGACCGCTCTCGACCACGACGAGCTCGCGGTGGCGGACGGCCGCTACGCGGAGATCTACGGTTCGTTCGCTCCGGCCTACGGGCGGCTCTACGTGACGGCGGAGTCGGGCATCTACTGCATCGGCGATCCGGACGCACCGTTCTCCGCCACGCCGGCCGCCAGTCCCGACCTCGGCGCCGAGACCGCGGCGACCGGCGCGGTGGCGAGCCTCCAGGTGGTGCCGGCCGAGGTGATCGCGGCCGCCGGCGAGACCATCAACTTCCGCCTGCGGGCGTTCGACGAGAACGGGCAGCCGGTGTCCGCCCCCAATGCGGTCTGGACCCTCGACGGCCTGACCGGATCGCGGCTGCGCGTCAACGGCGAGTTCCAGTCGAGTCCGCAGTCGACCAACCAGGCCGGGCAGGTGGTGGCGAGAATCGGCGACGTCTCCGCCGCGGCGCGTGTGCGCGTCTTCTCGCCGCTGCCCTGGACCGAGAACTTCGAGAACGGCCGCCCGCCGCATTGGATCGGCGGGGGCGGGAGCCTGGCCGCGGTCGAGCTCGACGGCGATCAGGTCTTCCGGAAGGGCGCGTCACGCACCGGCATCCACCGCCACGCCGTCTACGTCGGCCCGTCCTACCTGTCGGACTACACGGTACAGGCCGACGTGATGTCCACCGAGCGGGGCCGCCGGCGGCCGGACATCGGGCTCATCAACAGCGGCTACACCATGGACATGCAGGGCAACCACCAGCGGATCGAAGTCCGGTCGTGGGCGGCCGAACTGCGCATGGCCCAGCGCTTCCCGTTCGCGTGGGAGCCGAACGTCTGGTACACGATCAAGCTGCGCGTCGACACCGACGACGAGCGGGCGCTGATTCGCGGAAAGGTCTGGCCGCGCGACGAGGCCGAGCCGGACGACTGGACGGTGACGGTCGAGGATCCGGAGCCGGTGCGCGAGGGAAGCCCCGGTCTCATCGGCTACTCGCCGATCGACATCTACTACGACAACGTCCGCGTGATGGAGAACCCATGACTCGACAGGCTCTTTTTCTCGCCACCGCCCTCCTGCTCGCCGGCACCGCCACCGCGGCGGCCCAGGATGTCGCGATGTTCGGCAACACGCCGTCCCGGAACATGGTGTCGGACGACACCGGCATCGTCAGCGAATGGGACGTCGACACCGGCAGGAACGTCCTCTGGTCGCAGCCGGTCGGCTCGCAGGCCTACGGCGGCCCGGTCGTCGCCAACGGCCGCGTCTACGTCGGCACCAACAACGAGGGGCGCCGCGATCCGGCGATCGAGGGCGACAAGGGCGTCGTGATGGCGTTCGACGCGGCGAGCGGTGACTTCATCTGGCAGATGGTCCATCCCAAGCTGTCGTCCGGGCGCGTGAACGACTGGCCGCTGCAGGGCGTCTGCTCGACCGCGTTCATGGAGGGCGACCGCATCTACTACATCTCGAACGAGGCGCACATCGTCTGCCTGGACGCCAAGGGGCTGGCCGACGGCAACGACGGGCCGTTCATGGACGAGATCGAGACCGGGCCCCTGGCCGGCGACGTCATCTGGTCGTACGACATGATCAGCGAGCTGGACGTCTTCCCGCACAACCTCGCCACCGGCTCGCCGCTCGTCATCGGCGACGTGTTGTACACGGTGACGAGCAACGGCGTCGACGAAGGGCACGTCAACGTCCCGTCGCCCTTCTCGCCCGACTTCATCGCCCTCGACAAGAACACGGGGGAGCTGCTGTGGGAGAGCACCCCGGTGGGCGAGGACGTGCTGCACGGCGCCTGGACGAACCCGGCCTACGCGGAGATCGACGGCCGCGGGCAGGTCATCTTCGCGGGCGGCAACGGCGTGGTCTACGCCCTCGACGCCGAGACCGGCGAGCTCATCTGGGAGTTCGACTGCAACCCGGAGGACTCCGAGTGGATCCTCGGCGGCCGCGGCACGCGCAACAACATCCTCGCGACGCCGGTGGTCTACGACGACAAGGTCTACATCGGAGTCGGCCAGGACCCGGAGCACGGCGAGGCGCCCGGCCACTTCTATGCGATAGACGCGACCGGCACCGGTGACGTGACCGACACGCACGTGGTCTGGCACCGCGGCGGCGAGGACTTCTACCGGACCATGTCGACCGCGGCCATCGCCGACGGCGTGCTCTACATCTCCAGCCTGTCCGGCTTCCTGCATGCGCTCGACCCGCAGACCGGCGAGCACTTCTGGACCTACGACACCTTCGCAGCCGTCTGGGGCTCGCCCTTCGTGGTCGACGGCAAGGTCTTCCTCGGCGACGAGGATGGCGACGTGGTGGTCCTGCGGGCCGGCCGGGAGATGGAGATGATCGGAGAGTACAACCTCGGCGCCGCCGTCTACTGCACGCCCGTCACGAAGGACGGGGTGCTCTACATCCTGACGCGGAACCGCATCTGGGCGTTCCAGGAGGGCGCGCAGTCGGAGCCGTTCTGAGCCCATGGTCCTGACGCCATCGACGATGCTCGAGCTCGGGACGCGGGCGCCCGACTTCACGCTGCCCGACGCCTACGGCAACCCGGTGGCGCTGGCGGAGTTCGCCGGCGCGCCGGCCACCGTGGTCGTCTTCATGTGCAACCACTGCCCGTACGTGAAGCACATGAAGACGGCGCTGGCGGAGTTCGCGCACGAATACGCGACGCGCGAGGTCGCCGTCATCGGCATCAATTCGAACGACGCCGAGACCCATCCGGAGGACAGCCGCGAGGCGATGGCCCGGGACATCGCGAAGTTCGGCTATGCCTTCCCCTACCTGATAGACGCCAGTCAGGAGGTCGCCAAGGCCTATCGTGCGGCGTGCACGCCGGACTTGTATGTGTTCGACGCCGACCTGAAGCTCGTCTACCGGGGGCAGTTCGACGACAGCCGGCCCGAGAGCGACGCTCCGGTGACCGGACGCGACCTGCGCGCGGCGGTCGACACTGTGGTTGCCGGCCAGGCGCCCGCCGGCGAGCAGAAGCCGAGCATCGGCTGCAACATCAAGTGGAAACCGGGCAACGAGCCCGACTACTTCGGGTAAGCCGACGGGCCACGGCGTCCCTCCGCGCGGCGCCGACTCGCGTGCCGCGGTCGGCCTTGGTTTCCCCGACTGCAGCGTGCCGACTCAACGCGGCGGGCAGTCAGCATCCATCGCCACTTCGCTGGCAACCTGGCCAAGGCAGATCGATGATAGACTGGTTTGTACGACTAGTCTAAATTCAGGCTTATCCGCGATGGACAGCATCGGCGCCTACGAAGCAAAGACGCATCTGCCCCGCCTGCTGAACCGGATCGCGCGGGGTGAGAGCTTCACGATCACCCGTCACGGCCGTCCTGTAGCGCGGTTGGTACCGGTCGAAGAAGATGACCGCGACCGCGCCCGCCGGGCGGCGCGGCGTATCGTCGAACGTCGCCAACGTCTGAAGTCCGCTCCGCTGGCGGAGTTGATCGATTCGCTCCACGAGGGACACCGGTATTGACGCCCATCGTCATCGACAATTCCATCGTCCTGTGCTGGTGCCTCACCGACGAATCGGATCCGATGGCAGACAAGGCCATGCGGCGCGTTGTGGATGGCGGCGCGGTCGTACCAGGCATCTGGTGGTACGAGCTGCGAAACGCACTGATCGTCAACGAACGGCGGGGTCGACTCGATGCGGCGGATACTGTCGCAATCCTGACCGACGTTGAAGAGATGTCCATCTCGGTCGACCAGGAGCATGACGACGTGACGATCCTGTCGCTGGCGCGCCAGCATGCCCTGTCGGTCTACGACGCCGCCTACATCGAAGTTGCCCTGCGGCGCGGGCTGCCGATAGCGTCGCTCGACCGGCGCTTGGGTCAGGCTGCCGCCGCCCGCCACGTCGCGCTGTTCAACTGACCCTACTCGCGCACGCTGGGTATCATCTCCACGCTCATCCGCTCGCCGTCGCGGATGAAGATCACCTCGGCCGGCTCGCCCACCTTCAGCAGGTCGAGCGCGTACATGTAGTCGTAGATGTTCGTCACCGACTGCCCGGCGAGGCCCACGATGACGTCGCCGCCCTGCAGGCCGGCCTGCTCGGCCGGGCCGCCGCCGACCACGCCCGACAGCGACAATCCCTCCACCTCCTGCGTGTAGTCGGGAATCGTGCCGGTGAAGATGCGCATCGTCGCCGCACCGCCGGTCCGTTGCTGCACCTCCTGCACCCGGATGAAGTCCGGCGCGTCCGGCCGGGTCACCAGGTTCGCGGTGACAGCGGTCCCCAGCTCGATGATGCTGTCGAGGCCCTCGTAGTTGATGGTATGCGCATCGTCGGTCGGCCGATGGTAGTCCTCGTGGCTGCCGGTGAAGAAGTTCAGGCTCGGCACGCGGGACGCATTGAGGCTGCGGACGTCGGTCGGCAGGTAGGGATCGGCGACGAACGTCAGGTTCAGGCCGATCGGCTGGTTCAGCTCCTCGGCCAGCCCGGTCCAGATGGAGCTGCTCCCGACCGCCTGCAGGTTGAGCGTGTTGTCGCGCAGCCGGCCGACCATATCGAAGTTCAGGTACGCGGCAATCTGATCCATCGGCACCGGCGCCTGATCGACGAAGTCGGTGGACCCGAGCAGGCCCAGCTCCTCTCCGGACCAGAACGCGAGGATGATTCCCCGCCCGCGTTCCGCGCCCGCCAGGCTGGCGCCGGAGGCCAGCACGGCGGCCACCCCGGAAGCGTTGTCGTCCGCGCCGTTGTGGATCTCTCCCGCCTCGCTGCCGCGCGCCAGCGAGTCGCCGCCGCGTCCGCGACCGAGGTGGTCGTAGTGGGCGCCGAGCATCACGTAGGGCTTGTCGAGCGGGGCGGTCCCGGCCGGCGGCAGGTACCCGATGACGTTGTGGCCCGTCGACTCCCGCTTCGCGAGGCTCACCTCGAGCGAGCCCTCCAGCGGCAGATCGAAGCCGGCGGCGTGGGGATTGCCGGTGTCGAAAGAGGCCTGTACCGCCTCGATGGACTCTCCAGCGCTCTCGATGATCGCGGCGCCCAGCTCGCCGTTCACCGTGGCGGCCACGATGCCGGAGTCGCTGACCGCCGTGTCGAACCTCAGCGGCACCAGGGCGCCGGCGTTGGGCGACCGCGGCCCGGTGACGACGATGAGACCCGCCGCGCCCCGCTCGCGCGCGGCCAGCGCCTTGAAGCGCAGGCCCGAGTAGCGCGCCAGCATCGACCGCAACTCCCCTTGGGTGTCCTCCGGAAAGTAACGGAACACGACGACGATCTTGTCGGTGACGTCCAGCGTGGCATAGCTGTCGTAGCTGAAATCATCGGTTTCCGGCACCGAGAGGCCGTAGCCGGCGAAGACGAGCTGTCCCTGCGCCCTGCCCGTATCCGAGAACGACAGCGCCCGGATGGACGCTGCGTCGGGATCATCCTGGGCCGGGGGCACGGCCGGCACAGCCGCGTCGGCGCCGGTCGACCCGGGTGCCTGGGGATCCGGCGGCGGATCCCGCGGCAACGGCTGGAGGTTCGCCACCGGCGTCGCGCCTGACGAGGCGGTGAGCACGTTTGCCTCTTCACCATCCGACCGGCGAATGCGCGCCTCGTCGATGGCTTCGATGCGGAGCGCGGTGCCGGTGTCCGACACCCCCGCCGTGTAGGAGAATGCTTGCCGGAAGTCGCCGATCCCCGGCAGCGGCTCGGCGCCAACGGCCTCGAGCTGCTCGATGATGTAGTCGGCCGCCATGCGGATGCCGGGAGAACCGGTCAGACGCCCCTCGAGCTTGTCGTCGGCCAGGTACTCGACGATCGCCCGCGTGTCGAGCGCTCCCGTCTCCTGCGCCGCGGCGCTCCCAGCCACGCCGAACGACAGAAGCAACATCGAAAGAACGAATCGACTGATATTCGATGACATCGGTGATTCCTCGGTATCGGTTCCAAGCGCGCGACGGCTCACGGGAGCCGAACCACGCGGGTTCCCAAGCGCAACGAGCGGGAATCGGCTCCCCACTCGAACTCGTAGATGTCCGGATCCGATGCGTAGCGGAGCGCCCCGGTGCGCGCGTCGACCACCTCCACCCAACCGGTCCGGCCGTTGGTGGCCACGAACGCCAGCGCCGAAGCGTCCGGCGCCCACCCCGGCCCGCCGAGCGTGCGGTGCTCGAAGGCGCCGCGCGGCTCGTCCGTGTGGCGCACGTCGACGAGATGGGTCGTCCGGCGCAGGTCGGCCGACAGCACCCAGAGACCATCCGGGGTCACCACCGCCAAACGACGTCCGTCCGGCGACCAGGCCGGATCGCAGGCACCGGGACCCAGCCCTAGTTGTCCATCGCTCGTCCCGTCCCGCACCCAGACGCGCGTGCGCCGGATCGAACGCCCCGCCCGCTCCACCGCCGCGCCCGGCTCCTCCGCACAGATCGCGGCTCGTCCCTTGTGCCAGGCAACCTTGACGATCCGCAACGCGCCAGGAGGCACGGCCGGCATCCCGGGCTCGCCTACCGGACTCCCGGCGCGGTGCGCCGGCGGCTGGGCGGGCCTCGACACGGCCGGCGCGACCGCGATCGCCAACAGGATCGCTGCGGCAGCCGGACGCGCCAAGGGCCGGACGAGCGGATGCATGCTGCCCACTCTACCCGATGCGCGCCGGACGATGCCGAATCAGGACGCGGCCGCGCCGGCCAGGGCGACCGCCGGCGTCAGCAGATCGACCACCTCGCCCGACAGCGCGCTGACACGCGGGCCCGGTGTGACTACGCCGGCCAGGTTCAGCGGATCGGCGGCGGCGACCCGGACGCTTTGCTCGCGGTCCCCGTCGCGGCGCACGATCCGGAGCAGCTCGACAGCGTCCGGCCGCGCGAACTGCTCGCCGACGAACCCGGAAACGAACCGGCCGCCGCGCACCTCGCCGCGCGCCTCCATGCGCCGCAAGGCGCCGAGCACGTCACGCCACGGCGGCATGAGCGACTCGCGCCGCACGAGGTCCCGGAACACCACCCCCCAGCGCTCCAGCAACTGGCGCGCGAACGCATCCGCCCGTTCTGACGGGCGCTCCCGCTCCCGCGCACGACCTGCCTCGGCCGACGCCTCGCCCTCCCCGCGCGCCGGCGCCAGCAGCGCCCACCGGCCGGCCGCGTGACGCGGGCGGGCGGCGCGGAAGCGACCCTCGCCCCGGCGCCGCTTCGGATCGATCAGGGCGCGCAGGTTGTCGAATCCGTCGGCGGTGACCAGCCCCGCCGCCACGAGCTCCCACAGGCCGTCCTCCACCTCGCTCGGCAGCCGGCCGGTCGCGGAGACCAGCTCGCGCAGGAAGGAGGCCCCCCGGCGGCGGAGCGCGTCGAGCACCGCCTCGGCCGGGTGGGACAGCACGCTGCCCGGCCCCTCGCCCGGGCCGGCATCGTCCCCGACAGGCGGCATCAGCCACTCGAGGTCCTCCCGCAGGAAGAGCGCGACCGGCGCCACCCGGGTCGGCCGGACCCGCCGCCGAGCCGAAGGTCGTGCGGACCCGGCGGCATCAGCCTCCACCGCGTCGAACGCCGGATGCGGCGACAGGCGGCCCCACATCACCTCGCCCGAGAGGCAGAGCTGGTCCAGCAGCTCCGGCTCGTAGCCTTCGATGCGGGCGGGCAGCACGTGACGCTCCCAGGCGCCGGCGGACACCTCGCAGCCCTGGAGCTGCCGGACGACCTGCAGCAGCCCGCTCGCCCCATGCAGGCGCGTGCCCGATGCAAGCCGCTGCCAGCGCGCGAGAAACCGCACCAGGTCCGCGGTGGAGACCGGCGCAATCTCCCGCCGCAGCCGTCCCAGCGTCAACCGATGGATGCGGGCCAGCACGCGCCGGTTGCACCACTCGATCTCGGCCCCCTCGTCACGGGCCGCGGCGGTAAAGCGCCCGCGCAGCACCTGCCCCTCGCCCTCCAGACGGGCCAGCCCGGCGGCCACGCGTTCGGCCGGCACGGCGAGCAGCGCGGCCAGTTCCGACTCCCGCAACGGCCCGCTCGAATCCAGCCAACCGCGCAGCACTTCCGTCGTTGCCGCGTCGGAACCGTCCGGCGTGGGCTGATCGACCTCCGGCACGCTGGGATCGAGCCGGCCGGCCGCGTGCACGAGCAGCGTCGTGCGGGAGCGCTCGGTCGCCACCCAGAAGCGCGTGTCGCCGACCTGCAGGGACGTTGCGCGATGCATCTCGACCAGCCGCGCGAACCACGTCCGCCACTCCTCGCGCGGCGGCGCCAGCCCCAGCGTCAGGAGCGCGTCGTGCAGCTCCTCGGGATCGCGCACCACCGGCCACGACTCGGCCGCCACCTCGGCGATCGCCTCGGCGTCGAGCGCGCCGATCTCGCCGCCGTCGTCGCCCAGCGTGCGGCGGAGCTGCACCGCGCGCGCCCGCCGCTCCTCCAGCGGCGCGTCGTCGAGAAAGGCGTACGGATTGGCGTTCAGGATCTCGTGCCCGAGCGGCGACGGCTCGGCGGTGTCGACGGCCCGCGTCGCTATCGTTCCCTGCTCGATCCCCGCGATCGCGGCCCGCAGCCCGTCCAGGTCCATCGCCTCGTGCAGGCAGTCGCGGATGGTCTCGTCCACGAGCGGATGGTCGGGGATCCGGATGTCGCCGGTCAGGTTCTCCTGGCACGCCACCTGGTCCGGAAAGACGGCGGCCAGCAGGTCGTCCGAGCGCATCCGCAGGAGCGGCGGAGGCACCTTGCGCCCCCCGGCGAAGCGGAGCACGGCCAGCGCCCGCGACGCGTTCCACCGCCAGCGCGCCCCGAACATCGGCGCCGGCAGCATCGCCTGCGTCAGCACCTCCTCGACGGTCTCGGGGTGCAGAAAGCGGAACACGACCTCGAGCGGGAAGCTGTGCTGCTCCGACAGGGAGATCACGATGCCGTTGTCGGTCGCGGCCGCCTGCAGCTCGACGTTGAAGCTCCGGCAGAAGCGCTTGCGCAGCGCCAGGCCCCAGGCGCGGTTGACGGCCGCCCCGAGCGGAGCGTGCAGCACGAGCTGCATGCCGCCCCCCTCGTCGAAGAAGCGTTCGGCCACCAGGGTCCGGATGGACGGCACGGCGCCGAGCGCGGCGGCGCCGGCCCGGACGTAGGCCGCCGCCTGCTCGGCGCCGGACTGATCGAGGCCGCACTCGCGGATCAGGAACTGCACGGCGTCGCCGCCGCGGGACGGGTCGTCGGGCGCGGCCAACCGCTCGCGCACGTCCGACACCTCTGCGGAGAGCTCGGGCGTCCGCCCGGGCGCCTCGCCGAGCCAGAACGGCACCGACGGCGCCGCGCCGTGCGCGTCCTCCACCCGCAGGCGTCCGGACTCGACACGGCGGATGCGCCACGACGTCGTCCCCAGCAGGAAGATGTCGCCGGCCATGCTCTCGACCGCGAAGTCCTCGTCGACGGTCCCCACCGTCGTCCCTTCCGGCTCCGCCACGACCAGGTAGTTGGCGTTGTCCGGAATCGCGCCGCCCGACGTGATGGCCGCCAGCCGCGCCCCCCGCCGCCCGCGCACGACGCCGTTCACCCGGTCGCGGTGCAGCCACGTCCCGTGCCGCCCGCGAGGCGACGCGATCCCGTCCGAGAGCATCGCCACCACCGCGTCGAACTCGCTGCGCGGCAGGTCGCGATAGGGGGCCGTGCTCCGCGACAGCGCGAACAGGTCGTCCTCTTGCCAGGCCTCGGTCGCGACGGCGGCGACGATCTGCTGGGCCAGCACGTCGCGCGGCCAGGGCCGCAGCCGCCGCTCGTCGAGCAGGCCGCGCCGGATCGCGCGTGCGAGCGCCGCGCACTCGATCAGCTCGTCCCGGGTCGTCGCGAAGAAGCGGCCCTTCGGCACGAACGCCCGATCCACCTTGTGTCCGGAACGTCCGATCCGTTGGAGCGCCACGGCGATCGAGCGCGGCGTACCGATCTGACACACCAGATCGACCGACCCCACGTCGATCCCCAGCTCCAGCGATGCGGTGGCGACCACCGCGCGCAGCCGACCCTCCTTGAGCGCCGCCTCCGCCGCCTGGCGAAGCTGGCGCGACAGGCTGCCGTGATGGGCCAGCACCGCGTCCTCTCCGAGCCGTTCGGCAAGCTGATGGGCGACCAGCTCCGACAGGCGCCGGGTATTGACGAAGACGATGGTCGTGCGGTGCGCCCGGACCAGCTCGGCGATGCGCTCGTAGATCTCGCCCCACATCTCGTTGGTGGCGACCACGCCGAGCTCGTCCTGCGGCACCTCCACCGCAACGTCGAGCTCGCGGCGGTGACCGGAGTCGACAATCGCGACCGGAGGCCATTCGCCGGCGCCGGCGTTCGGCGCACCCGCGGCCGCCGGCTCTTCGTCCTCCCGTCCCGTGCCGCCCGCCGCGCCGGGGCCGACCGTGGCCGCCGCGCGGGCCGACACGCCGGTGAGGAACCGCGCCACCTCGCCAATCGGCTTGACCGTCGCCGACAGTCCTATCCGTTGCGGCTTCGCACCCCCGGACTTGACGACCAGGTCGTCGAGCCGCGCCAGGCTCAACGCGAGGTGGGAACCGCGCTTGTCGTCGATCAACGCGTGGATCTCGTCGACGATGACCGTCTCGGCGGTCGAGAGCATCCGCCGGCTCCGCTCGGCGGTCAACAGGATGAACAGCGACTCCGGGGTGGTGACGACGATGTGGGGCGGACGGCGCACCATCTGCTCGCGATCCCAGGCGGGCGTGTCGCCGGTCCGAATCGCCGTGCGTATCTCCGGGTAAGCCTGGCCGGCGGCGGACGCCAGCTCCGCCAGCTCGCCGAGCGGCTCCTGCAGGTTCCGGTGAATGTCGCTGCTCAACGCCTTGAGCGGAGAGACGTAGACGACCGCCGTGCGATCTTCGAGCGCCTCGCTCGCGGCGAGCGCCACCAGCCGGTCGAGGCAGCTCAGGAACGCCGCCAGCGTCTTGCCGGACCCGGTCGGCGCGGAGATGAGCACGTCGCCGCCGGCCCGGATCCGCGGCCAGGCATCGAGCTGCGCCGGTGTCGCGGCGTCGAACCGCCGCCCGAACCAGGTAGCGGTGAGGGGATGGAGGCCGTCCATCCCCGCAACCGGCCCGCCGCTGCGCGCGCCTGGCATCAGCGAACGCGATGAGGTCATTGCGCGGCGTCCATGGCGAGGGCGACAACTGTGCGCAGGGAACCGGTCCGGCGACGGGCTCCGCTCGACTCCAGCGTCCTGCCCTCCGGCTTGCGCAGCGTGTCCGCAAGCTCCACTACTCGGAAGTGTAACTCTGAAGCAGCCCGCCCGCCGGGCCGCCGAGCTCGCTTCCTCGTTGGCGTCCTGCTCGGCAGCGACAGGCGTGGGATCGGAACGTGGCGGTCGCACGCAGCTTCGCTGGCGATGGGGGGCAGGCGAAAATGCGATCCATCGGGCAGCACGCGCGGTAGGATGGAACTGCAAGGCAGCACAGGAGCTCGCATGAGCCGCGAAGAGCACTATCTCAAGCAGGAGCTCTACGAGCTGGTCCGCAGCGATCCGGCGATCTTCGAGTTCCTGCAGGCCGGCTCGCTCGACGGCATCTGGTACTGGGACGTCGAGCGGCAGGACCAGGAATGGATGAGCCCCCGGTTCAAGGAGCTCTTCGGCTACCGCGACGACGAGATCCCCAACACGTCCGAGTGGTGGCAGGCCAACATCTTCCCCGAGGACCGCGACGTCGCCCTCGACAACTTCGCGAAGCACCTCGCCGACCCGCACCACCCGTACGACCAGATCGTGCGCTACCGCCACCGCGACGGCAGCACCGTATGGGTGCGCTGCCGCGGGCTCGCGGTCCGCAACGAGCGCGGCGAGCCCATCCGCCTGCTGGGCTGCCACACCGACGTCACGGCCCTCAAGCGCGCGGAGGAGGACCTGCAACGCCAGGCGGCCGAGCTGCGGGACGCCCGGGACGCCGCCGAACGCGCCAACCGGGCCAAGAGCACCTTCCTGGCCAACGTCAGCCACGAGATTCGTACGCCGCTCAACGCCGTGATCGGCACGGCGGAGCTGCTCGCCGACACCGGCCTGACGCCTGAGCAGCACGACCACCTGGCCGCCGTCCGCGAATCGGCCGAGGCGCTGCTGGACATCATCAACGACATCCTCGACTACTCGAAGATCGAGGCGGGCAGGCTGCAGAGCGAGCAGCAGCCGTTCCAACTGCGCAAGCGGCTGGACAACCTGGTGATGTCGCTCGCGCCCCGTCTCCACGACAAGCCCGTCACGCTGTCGACCGACGTCGCCGACGACGCGCCGGACACGCTCGTCGGCGATGCCCGCCTGCTGCGGCAGGTGCTGGCCAACCTCCTTTCGAACGCGATCAAGTTCACGGCGCGAGGCACGATCGAGCTGCGGGTGCGGGCCGAGGAGCTGACCGGCGACACGGTGACGCTGCGGTTCGAGGTCGCCGACACCGGCATCGGCATTCCGGCGGACAAGCAGCGGGTAATCTTCGAGGAGTTCGTGCAGGCCGACGCCTCGACGACGCGGCGCTACGGCGGCACCGGGCTGGGGCTGGCGATTGCCTCCCGGCTGGTGGACGCGCTGGACGGCCGGATCGGTCTGGTGAGCGAACCCGGAACGGGCAGCACGTTCCACTTCACGGCGCGGTTCGGACGCGCCGCGGCGGAAGCCGTCGAGGCGACGGGCGACCGCGGGCCGATCGTCGAGCTGCGACCGCTCCGCGTGCTCCTGGTCGAGGACAGCGTCGCCAACCAGCGCGTGGCCACGGGTATGCTGGAGAAGGCGAAGCACACCGTCCGTGTCGCGGCCGACGGGGCGGCGGCGGTGGAGGCGTGCGGTGCGGAGCGTTTCGACGTCGTGTTGATGGATCTCCAGATGCCGCGGATGGACGGCTACGACGCGACCCGCGCCATCCGGCGGCGGGAGCGGGAACTGGGTCTCGCCAGGACGCCGATCGTGGCCCTGACCGCGCGCGCGTCGATGGGCAACGAAGCGCTGTGCCTGTCCGCCGGCTTCGACGGCTATCTGCCCAAGCCGTATCGTTCGCGAGAGCTGCTCGACGCGATCGCCGCGCAGGTCGGCGGGACGGAACCGACCGCGGCGCCCACGCCGCCGGCCGGCGGCCCGACGCCGGGTGCACGTCTCGACTGGGATGCCGCCCTGGCGGCCCTGGACGGCGACCCGGAGCTTCTGGCGACGGTGGTGGAGGGCTTTCTCGGCCAGCACCCGGCTCTGGTCGCCGAGTTGCGCGAGGCGCTCGGGACCGGCGACCTGGCGGTGGTGAAGCGCGTGGCGCACACCGTCGGGGGATCGCTCCGATTGTTCCACGACGCTCGTGTCGTTGCACTCGCGCACGATCTGGAGGAGCGCTGCCACGGAGGAACACCGGATCAGGTGGCTGCGGCTTGGCGCACGCTCGAGCCGGAGTTGGCGACGGTCGTTATCGAGCTCCGGGATCGGGTCGGCAACCAGGCCTAGGAGTCTGCGTCGTGGAAACGGCGTAGACTCCTGGTCAGGCCCGGTTGGGCGGCAATCGGAGCCACCGGCGACGAATGTCGGGATAGCAGGGAGAGCGGCATCGTGGCGTGCATTCTGGTGGTGGACGACTCGGCCGCTGACCGCGAGCTGGCGGGGCGTCTGCTGGCGAAACAGCCGTGGCGCGTGATCCATGCCGGGGACGGCCGGCAGGCCCTGGCCCGGATGCAGGAAGACGACGTGGACCTGGTGCTCACCGACCTGGTCATGCCGGATCTGGACGGCCTGGGGTTCGTTCAGCAGGCGAAGATCGACTACCCGCTGGTCCCAGTGGTGCTGATGACCGCGCGCGGCAGCGAAGAGATCGCCGTGCGGGCCCTCGAGGCGGGCGCCTCCAGCTACGTCCCGAAGAAAGCGCTGATACGCGACCTCGTCGAGGTCGTGCAACGCATCCTCGACGCCTCGCGGGAGCACAAGAGCTATACGCGCCTGCTCGGGCGGCTGCAGGCGGCCTCGTTCACGCTGGAGAACGACCTGGAGCTGATATCGTCGCTCGTCAGCTATCTGACGCAGGTCCTGCGGGACTCCGGCATGTTCGGCGAATCCGACTGCCACGGAATTACCACCGCGCTAGACGAGGCGCTGACGAACGCGTACTACCACGGCAACCTCGAAGTGCGGTCCGAGATACGCGAGCACGACGCGCGGGCCTACCGCGCGCTCGCCGAGCAGCGCCGGCAGAGCGCCCCGTACCGCGACCGCCGGATTCGCGTGAATGCAAACCTCTCCGCGGACGCGGTTCGCTTCGTCATCGCGGACGACGGCGGCGGATTCGACGTCGGCGCGGTCCCCGATCCCACCGCGCCGGAAAACCTGGCGCGGCCGAGCGGGCGCGGCATCTTCCTGATGAAGACCTTCCTCGACGAGGTGAGCTACAACCACACCGGCAACGAGGTGACGCTGTTGAAGCGGCGCCAGGAGTCCGTGGCGACGGCCCGCGACTGACGGTCCCGCCGGCGCGTCGCGGATTCACCGCGAACGGATGACGACGACCGTCTTGTCGTCGCCGGGGTCCGGGCTTTCGCGCTCGAACTCCTCGGCGGCGTGACACAGGTCCCGCGCCAGCTCGACGGCCGGACGGTCCGGGCCCCCGGTCATCACCGCCCGGACGCCCTCCAGATCGAAGAACCGGTCCGCGTCGTCCTGCGCCTCGGTCACGCCGTCGCTGTAGATCACGAGCCGCGCTCCGGCGTGGAGCGTCACCGTCTTCTCTTCCCAGGCGGCGTCGGCGAAGAGCCTGAGGGGAGGCCCGGTCGACACCAGGGTCGATTCGGTCGCGCCATCCAGCAGCAGGGCCCGGGGATGCCCGGCGTTCACGAACGTGAACCGCCCGGTCGGAAAGGCCAGCACGCCGTAGAAGAGCGTGACGAACCGGTCCTGGTCCTGGTCGTGCAGCAGGGCCCGGTTGAGCGTGCGCACGAGCTCGATCGGAGTCGCGCACGACGCGGCCTCCGCCCGCAGGACGCCCTGCGTCTCCGCCATGAGGATTGCGCCCGGAATACCCTTGCCGGATGCATCGCCGACCGCGATCGCCACGCGATCGGGCGGCAGATCGATGAAGTCGTAGAAATCGCCGCCCACCTGCCCGCTGCTGTGCAGGTGCGCGCCGATGTCGTGCCCGGGCACTTCCGGCACGCGTCCCGGAAGGAAGGACTGCTGCACGAACGCGGCGATCTTGAGCTCGTGCTCGAGCCGCCGGTTCTGCTCCGCGAGCAGGCGATGCCGCTCGCGGGCGTACCGGATGCTCCGAACCAGCAGGTCGACCGTCAAGCGATCCTTGACGAGGTAGTCCTGCGCGCCGCGCTGCACCGCCTTGACGGCGATGTCTTCGTCGTCGAGACGACTGAGCACGATGACGGGCGCGGTCTTTCCCAGCCGCCGGATCGCCTCGAAGCCGTCACCGTCCCCGATCTCCGCGCGCGCCAGCCCCAGCAGGACCAGATCGTACGAACGCGCGCCGAGCTCGGTCGCCGCGGCTCGTACTTCGGGCACCGCCCTGACGGCGAACGAGGCGGCAGCCTGGTCCAGAACGCCGTTGACGCGGGCGAGGTCGTTCGGCTCGTCCTCGACGAGCAGCACGCGCACGGGCCGCGATTCGGTTCGACTCGGCAACAGTTCCCAACCTCACCCGCCGCTCAACGCGGCGCGAAGCCCTCCAGGGCGTCCGCCTCCGAGCTGAACGTCTCGAACACCAGCTCGAGCTTGGTCGTCACCATCAGGTCCCAGACCCGCTCGGTCAGATTCAGGAGCCGGAGCTGTCCCCCGGCGTTCTTGACCGCCGCGCGTTTCGACAGCAGCGTGCCGAGGGCCGCGCTGTCGATGAACGCCACGCCACGGAGATTCAGGATCAGCCTGGTGCGTCCGGTGTCGACAAGATCGTCGATGCGATCCGCGAGCGTCTCGCTCGCCTCGCCGGCCAGCTTTCCGGTGAGATCGAGAATCGTTGCGGAACCGACGTCCCGCTGGCCGATCCGCAGCGCCATCGACACCCCCCGCTGCATGCTGACCGAAACAGCGCTGGAACGCAACCGGAGGGACCGGGTCGTGCGGCAGCGAAGCGGAACGCGTCCCCGGGTCGGGCTCAGGCCGGATTCTCGCGAAAGACGCGGTCGCAGGCCCTCTGGAACCGCGCCTGCAGCGCGTCCGCCTCGGAGCCGGTCAACGTGCCGAGCCGGCGCCGCTCGGCCTGCAGCCGCTTGACGTCCTCACGCGCGGCCCGACGCTTCGCCTCCTCGTCGACGCGCACTCCCATCGTATTGGCGGCCAACTGCGTGCGCCACTTGCGCGCCAACAGCTCCGCGGGCGACACATCGGCGTCGCCGCGCGACTGGGTGGAAACGAGCGCCTCGACCCGCTTGCACAGCCGCTCGAACTGCTTGAGACGCTGCGCCGGATCGTAGTCGGTGCCGCGGAACTGCTCCGCGTGCGTCTCGACGACGCGCGATATCGCGCGGCCGAAGCGCGCCGCGAGCTTCCGCTTGACGTCGGGCGGCACTTCGGGGGCGCGCCGCCACTTCTCCTGGATCTCGCGAACGGTCCTGACCAGATCTTCAGGAGCGGCAGGCACGGCTTCCGCGGCGGGCGCGACGGCCGTCTCCGCGCCCGCCCCTTGGGCGGGAGCCTCGCCCGACGGTTCGGCAGCAGCCGCGCCCGACGATTCGGCAGCAGCCTCGCCCGACGGTTCGGTAGGAGCCGCGCCCGCCGGTTCGGCAGCAGCCGCGCCCGACGATTCGGCAGCAACCTCGCCCGACGATTCGGCAGCAGCCTCGCCCGACGATTCGGTGGTCTCGACGGCCGCGGACTCCGCGGTCCCGGCGTTCTCGACGACGCCGCCCTCCGCGGATGCGCGTTTGTCGCCGCCGGTC
Organism: Acidobacteriota bacterium; assembly: GCA_009861545.1. Lineage (NCBI taxonomy): Bacteria > Pseudomonadati > Acidobacteriota > Acidobacteriota bacterium. The sequence continues at coordinate 37,438 of VXME01000160.1, forward strand.
GAGCCGCTCTCGGGCTCGGCCACGGCAGCAGCCGGCGGCGGCGCCAGGGCTTCCAGCTCGGCGCAGAGGGCCTCGCGCACCGCGATACGGTCGGCCGCGGCCCGGCGCGCGCCCTCGTTGAGCCGATCGAATACGCCGTCGCACGCCTGCCGGAACCGATGCCAGATCGCGTCCGACCGATTCCGCCGCACCGGACCTATCGTTTTCCATTCGCGCTGGACCTGCTTGACCTCCTCGATCGCGGCCTTCAGGTCCTCGGCCTCGAGCAAGGCCTCGACGCGCACGCACAGCGCTTCCTTCTTCTCGTAGTTGGCGGACCACTCCTGCTTGCGTCCGGCGAGGTCGGCCTTCCGGCGGGTGAAGAAACGGCTGCATGCCTGCCGGAGCCGCCCCCACAACGCCTGCTGTTCCCGGCGCGGCACCGGCCCGAGCGTCTTCCACTCCGCCTGCAGGGCGGTCAGACGCTGGGCCGTCTTCAGCCAGTCGGTCGATTCGCTGAGCCTCTCCGCCTCCTCCACCAGCGCCGTGTAACGGGCCAGGCTCTGTTCCCGCTCCTGGCGCTGCGCCGCGAAGAACGGCTCACAACGCGGATAGACGGCGTCGTGCGCCTTCTTGAAGCGTTCCCACAGCGCCTGTCCCTTGTCCTGCGGCACGTCGGCCGCCTCGCGCCAGCGCTTCATCAGCTCGGTGAACCGCCGGACGACTTCCGCGTCGGTGGGCTCCGGCGCCCCTTCCGGCGGTGAGGCCAGGGCCTCCAGCGCCTGGCAGAGCTCCTCCTGAACTCCGAGATTCGCCCATCGTTGCCAGTCGGCGAAATCCCGCAGCTCGCGCACCTTGCCGAGCAACGTGCCGGCGCCCTCCTTGAGCCGCCGTGTCAGTTGGTCGTGATCCCGCCGCGAGGGGAGCGGCGGCAGTTTCTCCAGCGCCTGGCGCACGACCCGCAATTGCCTCTCGGCCTCGGCGAGCGTCAGCTTCTCGTTCGTGATCGCCGCCTCGACGCCGTCCGCCAGCTTGCCGACGCGCGCGAGATTCCTCTGGCGCTCCTTGTCGCGTGAAGCCTTCAGACCGACCTCGAGATCGCGATGCCGGGCGTCGGCTGCCGCCTTGCGCCGGGTAAGCTCGGCCAACGCCACGGTCGTCTCGGGGTCCGGCGGTGCGCCGTCGCCGGTCACCGCCGCAATCTCGCGCCGCCACGCCGCGTCGAGCGCCCGCCACCGAACGCGCCGTTCCGACTCGTCCTCGCCGGTGACGATCTGTTCGATCTCGGCCGCCAGGGCGTCGAGCTTGCGCAGTCTCTCATGGCGGCGCTGCAGCGCGGCGTGGCGCGCCTCGCACGCCGCCGCGGCCCTCTCGAACCGCGCGCCGAGCGACTCGATCACCGCCCGCGCCTCGCCGCTCGCGTCGGGATCGACGGCCAGCGCCTCCCACTCCGCCCGCGCCTGCCGCAACCCATCGAGCGCGGCGTCTCCCTCCAACGCTTCCACTCGCTCGCACAGGGCGGCCCGCGACGACTCCGCCGCGGTCCGCTCGGCCGCGGCGCGCTGGGCTTCGACCGCAGTGGCGTCGAGCGCGAGCAACCGGTCCTCCAGCGCCCGCCGGGCGGCGGCGAACCGTTCGGCCACCGCCGGCTCGATCGGCCCGTCGACGCCCGCCCACCGCTGCACGGCGTCGTCCAGCGCCTTGCGGCCCTCCTCCAGCGAGGTGACCGCGGCCGCCCTCGTCTCGAGCGCGGCGCACAAGTCGACGCCCGGGACCGCCGCAACATCGGACGCGCGGTCCTCGGAGCGCGCCGCCAGCACCGCGCGCGCCCGCCGCGCCACACCCTTGTGACGGGCCTGACGGGACATCGTCTCCAGCGCGGCGTCATCGAGGCCACCGCCGTCCACCAGCCGCTCGCAAGCCGCCAGCGCCGCCGCCTTGTCGTCCGCCTTGACGGCCACCGAGAGCAGCTCGTCCCGATCCTTCAGCCGCGCGACGGCGTCCAGCGCGATTTCGGCGCGGCCCGCCCGCCGCGCGACGGCGGCGAGCATCTTGTCGCCGGACAGGCGCTCCAGCGCGGCACGGGCCACCGCCTCGAGCTCCGCCGCGCGGGCGACGGCGGCCAGATCGCGCTCGTCGACCAGCACATCCAGCGCGGCGACGGCAGCCGCGGCGTCGGCCGCTTCGATGAGCGTGTCGCGCACGGCGGCGATCGCCTCGACGCGCGCGTCGTCACTCGCATCGCCGGCCTCGCCGGCGTCCCGCAGGAAGGCAACCAGGGTTGCCAGATCCGGCATTCGCTCGACCGCCGCACGGCGCACTCCCGGGTCGGGGTCGCCCCTCGCGATCTCCAACAGCACGTCGCGCGCGTCCTCGGGGAGATCGCGCACGGCGCCGACCCGCACCGCGGGATCGTCACTCTGCCAAGCCGGTTGAGCGCGCAGTCGTTCGAGCAGCTTCATGACTCGGATGGGTGGACAGGCTTGGGTGGATTATGCATACTCGGGACCGGAATCGGGGCAGCGAGCCGGCTCCCGGAAAATACCCGCATTCAGCCGCTCGACGCTGCGCTTCGTCACGCGAGCACCGTTCTGGATCCCGATTGTTGGATCCAGAATCCCAGATCTTGGAAACCACTGCGCGGTCGGGAGCGATCGCAGGGAGCGAGGCCGATGTCTTTTCGCATGCTGGCCGGCATTCTCGGAATGGTAGGTGTCATGACGCCAGGAACACTCGGCGCGTCGGCGCAGGATAACCCGGTCGTGGTCATGGAGACCACCCAAGGGAGCATTACGATCGAGCTGCTGCAGGATGCGGCACCGGTCACGGTGGAGAACTTCCTGCAGTACGCCAACGACGGGTTCTTCGCGGGCACCGTCTTCCACCGCGTGATCCCGGGGTTCATGATCCAGGGCGGCGGCCTGACGGCGAATCTCTCGGAGAAGGCCACGCGCCCGCCGATCCGGAACGAGGCCGACAACGGGCTGAGCAACGCGCGGGGCACGATCTCCATGGCGCGGACGAGCGTCGTCGACAGCGCCACCGCCCAGTTCTTCATCAACACGGTCGACAACGCGCGGAGCCTCGACCACCGGGGCACGTCTCCCCGCGACTACGGCTACGCCGTCTTCGGACGCGTGACCGCCGGCATGGACGTGGTCGACGCCATTTCCGGGGTGTCGACAGGGCGGCAGGGACCGCATCAGAACGTCCCCGTCGAGCCGGTCGTCATCAACTCCGTCACGGTCCAGTAGGGTGGGACGCGTCATGCTGCGATCACTGGCCGCCGCCTCGGCCGTCGCCGTCCTGCTGGCCGCGCCCGGCGCGGTCCACGCGCAGGACCCGCCGCCCAATCCCCATGTCGTGATCGAGACGTCGATGGGCGATATCACGGTCGAGCTTTTCCGCACGCGGGCGGTGGTCTCGGTCGTCAACTTCCTGACCTACGTCCAGACCGGATTCTACGACGGCACGATCTTCCACCGGGTGATCCGCAACCTGATCATCCAGGGGGGCGGGCTCGAGGAGGACCACACCCCGCGCGTCGAGGGACTTCGAGGCCCCATCCTGAACGAGGCGACCAACCGCCTGCAGAACCGGCGCGGCACCATCGCCATGGCGCGCCTCGGCGAGCCGAACACCGCGCGGGCGCAGTTCTTCATCAACGTCGGCCACAACGACATGTTCAATCACCGCAACACGACGCGGGACGGCTTCGGCTACGCCGTCTTCGGACGGGTCGTGGACGGCATGGACGTGGTCGACGACATCTCGCGCGTCCGCACCACCCGGGTGGACCGCATGAACGACGTGCCCCGCGAGAGCGTCGTCATCCGCACGATTCGACGCATCGATCCCTGAGGGCCACAATAGGGGGGCGATGCAGCATCCGTCCCCCCCGACCTCCGCCGGCGGGAGCATCGAGCAACAGGTGCTCGACGTCGTCGCCGAGCTCGTGACCGAGCTGCGGGGCGGCGTGCCCGCCGCCGTGGCGCGCGGCGACTCGCTCGAGACCGACCTCGGCATCAGCAGCCTGGAACGCGTCGAGCTGCTCATCCGCCTCGAACGCGCGTTCGGCGTCCGTCTCGGGGACGCGGCCATGTCGGACGCGGAGACGCCGGCGGACCTCGCCACGGCCGTCGCCGTCGCCGACGACACGTTGGAGGAGCGACGCACCGAGAGATCCGCCGCGAGCGGTTCCGGCGTCGCGTCCGCGGCGAACGCCCGCACGGTCGTCGAAGCGCTGGCCTGGCATGCCGAGCACGTACCCGAACGCATCCACATCCACCTGCGCGAGGAAGACGGAGACGAAACACCCCTCACCTACGGCTGGCTGTGGCGCGAGGCGCAGGCCGTCGCGGGGGGCCTCGCCGAGCCCGTGCTCGGCCGCGGCGACGCGGTCGCCATCATGCTGCGGACCGAGGAGCGGTTCTTCCCGACCTTCATCGGTACGCTGATGGCCGGCTGCGTACCGGTCCCCTTGTATCCGCCCTTCCGCCTCGACCGCATCGAAGAGTACGTCCTCCGTCAGACGGCCATCCTGCGCAACGCGGGCGCGCGCATCCTCGTGACCTTCAGCGACGTGGCGCGCGTAGCCGGGCTGCTCGTGCGGCAGGTGCCGTCACTCGACGCCGTGGTGTCGGCCGAAGACGTGCGGGGCGAGCCGCGCCGCCCCGTCCCGGCAACCGCGGGAGACCCGGCCCTCATCCAGTACACGTCCGGCAGCACCGGGCAGCCGAAGGGCGTCCTGCTCTCGCACGACAACCTGCTCGCCAACATCCGCGCCCTCGAACGCCGGTTCGACATCACCTCGCGCGACGTGGGCGTGAGCTGGCTGCCGCTCTATCACGACATGGGGCTCATCGGCGCCTGGCTCGGGCCGCTCTACTTCGGCGCGCCGCTGGCCCTGATGTCGCCGCTCGCCTTCCTGGCCCGGCCGATACGCTGGTTGCAGGCCCTCGACGCGCACCGCGGCACGCTGTCGCCGGCGCCCAACTTCGCGTTCGACCTCTGCACGATCCGCATCGCGGACGAAGAGCTCGACGGACTCGACCTGAGCGCCGCCCGCGTGCTGCTGAACGGCTCGGAGCCGGTGTCTCCCGAGACGCTTCACCGCTTCATCGAGCGGTTCGCCCCCTGCGGCCTCGATCCCCACGCGGTCTACCCGGTCTACGGACTGGCGGAGTGCTCGCTGGGGCTCGCGACGCCCGCCCTGGGGAACCCGATCAGAATCGACCGCGTGCACCGCTCGAAGTTCCAGGCGTCGGGGCGGGCCGAGCGCGCCGCCGACGACGACCGAAGCGCGTTGCGGTTCGTCTCCTGCGGGCGCGCGCTGCCGGATCACGAGCTGGCGGTGTTCGGTCGCGACGGAAACCCGGCGCCCGATCGCGTCCAGGGACGGGTCCGCTTCCGCGGTCCCTCCACGACGCGCGGCTACTACCGCAACGCGGAGGCCACGCGGGACCTCGTCGGCACCGACGGCTGGCTCGACAGCGGCGACCTCGGCTACCTGGCGGACGGCGATCTCTTCCTCACCGGCCGCGCCAAGGACCTGATCATCAAGGCGGGCCGCAACTTCCAGCCCCACGAGGTCGAGGCGCTCGCGGGCAGCGTTCCGGGCGTTCGCACCGGCTGCGTGGCGGCGTTCGGCGCGGCCGACGCCGAGCGCGGCACGGAGCAGTTCGTCGTCGTGGCGGAGACGCGCGCGTCCGACGAGGCCGCGCGCGCCGCCCTGTCGCAAGCCGTGAGCCGGAAGGTCGGCCTGGCGCTGGGCGTCGCGCCGGACCGCGTGGTGCTGGCGCCGCCGGGGTCGGTGGCCAAGACCTCCAGCGGCAAGATCCGGCGCGGTGCGACCCGCGATGCGTGGCTCGCCGGCAGCATCGGCCGCGGGCGGGCCGGCGTGGCGGCACAGTGGCTGCGGCTCGGCGCGGCATGGATCCGATCCGCGCTTGGCGAGTGGGCGTCGCGCGCCGCGCAGGCGCTCTTCACCGGCTACGTGCAGGCCATCGTGCTCGGCACCACCCCCATCGGCTGGGCCCTGCTGTTCATCGTTCCGCGCGGCGGCGGGGCGGACCGGATCGTCGGGAGTTGGAACCGCCTGGTGATGCGGCTCGCCGGCACGCCACTCGATATCGTCGGCCGCGAGCGCGTGCCGGTCGATACGCCCGTGGTCTTCGTCGCCAACCACGCCAGCTTCATCGACTCGCCGATAATGATGAGCACGCTGCCGGTCCCGGTCCGCTTCGCCGTCAAGGCCCGTCTGGCGACCTACCCGCTCATCGGCCTGGCCATCCGCAAGGGAAACCACATCCCGCTCGGCAAGCGCGACCAGTCCGAGCGCGTGGAGAACGCCGACACCCTCCGCGCCCCGCTCGACGCCGGCACCTCGCTGTTCGTCTTCCCGGAGGGGACCTTCCTGGCCGCGCCCCGGCTGCTTCCGTTCCGGCTCGGCGCCTTCCGGGCCGCGGTCGACGCCGGCTGCCCGGTGGTCCCGGTGGCGATCCGGGGCACGCGGCACATCTGGCCCGCCGGGACGTGGCTTCTGCGCCGGGGCCGCGTGACGGTGACCTTCGGCGCGCCTCTGCGGGCGGCGGGGTCCGACTGGTCGGAGATCGTGCGCCTGCGCGACGAGGCGCGGACGTTCATTTCGGAACACTGCGGCGAGCGATGATGGCTGATGAGATTATCGAGAAAGTGTTGCGGATCAAGGACGAGATCGCGCGTGAACACGGATACGACGTGGGCCGCTTGGGCGCGTACTTTCGGCGGTTGGGGAGGGAAAGGGCACAGCGGGAGGAAGATGGCGCGGCGGCGGGAGACAGGACGGCGGCGGAGGTTGCGGAATCGGTGACCTGGGTGGAGGCGGAGTTCGGATCGCGCCGGAGCGGTGGAGACGATCGGTAGGACAACGCCCACCTGATAGCGAGGGGCGCTGTGCCCGTGGCGGGGGCCGACCGGGCGGCATGCGTGGGCGAGGGCTCGGCGGGCCAGCGTGACGAGGAGCGACGCAATGACCCTCGCGAGCGGACTTCGACGGCGACGTCAGGGTGGTAGTGGCGTTCGGCGACCAGGTCCGAGTGCGCGCTTGCGGGAAGTCAGGCCCGCAGGACGACGCGGCCGATCACCCGTCCGGCTCGCAGGTCGTCGAGCGCCGCCTGTGCGGCGGCAAGAGGGCGTTCGTCGATCGGCAGCTCGGGAATCGATCCGGAGCGGCCCAGGGCCAGCAACTCCCCCATCTCGGCCGGGCTGCCGACGTAGGAGCCGCGGATGGTCACCTGCTTGAGCGTCAGCAGGGGCAACGGGAGCTGCAACGCGCCGCCGAACAGCCCGACCACTATCAGCATGCCCCCCGCGGCCGGGGCCCCAAAGGCGACAGCGCGGATGCGGCGGCAGCGCGTGGTCCGCGAATCCGCGGCCCGCCCCACTCCCACCGGCTGGCCGCCGGGACAGTGGTGCTCGTCGCCCGCCGCGCAACCGCGGGCAGGCGCCGCACCCGAGCGAGGGATAGACGACGCGCCGATCGCCGGCGCCTCGGCGCACGGACGCTCCCCGAACAACGCCCGCTCGATGTCCGCGAAGCTGTCACTCTCGGAGACGGTGTCACGCGTTCCTGCATGTCGAATGAGCACGAGCCCGGCCTGACGGGCCTCGGTCGGCGCCGATTCCAAGTCGCGCGAAGCCTTCGACAGCGAAAAATTCACGAATGTCGTTACTGAAACAACATTTGATAGTAAAGTTCAAGGCGCTATGAAGATGTATCGTGCTAATCTCGATGCGTGGACGAGATCGCAGACACCCCACCCGCTGCGGAGGGAGGCCTCGGCGTTCGGCGCATCCGGAGAGGAATGGGGCTGACGCAGATCCAGTTCGCGGAGCGCCTGGGGGTTACGCCGCTCACGGTCCATCGCTGGGAATCAGGCCAGTCCCGACCGCAACGCTTGGCGCAGAACCGCCTCCGCGAGTTGGAAGATGCGTTGGCCGGACAGTCCGCCGACCCGACGTCGGTAGCAGCAACGGCTTCCCTGCCGGCAGTTCCACTCGATTTCGCGGGCGACCCGAACGCCGTATCGGCCGTGGTGGAGGGCGTGCGCCTGTCCCACGGACACCAGTTCAACCCGGCGTTCGCCACGGAGATCTCGCGCATCGACCCGCTGCCCCACCAGCGCATCGCGGTCTACGAGCGGATGATCCCGCAACAACCGTTGCGCTTCCTCCTGGCGGACGACGCCGGGGCCGGCAAGACGATCATGACCGGCCTCTACGTTCGCGAGATGCTGTCCCGCGGCCGGATTCGCCGGGTCCTCGTCGTGCCTCCGGCCGGCCTCGTGGGCAACTGGGAACGCGAGTTGCGGACACTGTTCCGCCTGCCGTTTCGCATCGTCTCCAGCGCGGGCGCGTCCCGATCCGCGGTGGATCGCGTGACGGCGGCCAACCCGTTCCGCGGACCGGGAAGCGACCTCGTGATCGTGTCCCTCGACACCCTTACCAGCGAGCGCACGTTCGACGCGCTCCGGCAGCCCACCGTGCCGCCCTACGACCTCGTCGTGTTCGACGAGGCGCACAAGCTCAGCGTCGTCAGGCAGCAACATGGCGTGCGCAAGCGCCGGCGGTACGAGCTCGCCGAGGCCCTGGCCGGATGCGCCGGTCCCGCGACCCGGTACGCCGGCCTCGGCTGGTCGGCGCTGCACCTGCTGTTGTTGACGGCGACGCCGCACATGGGCAAGGACACGCCGTACCACTACCTGTGGCGGCTGCTCGACCCGCGGGTGTTCGCCACCGGAGAAGCGTTCCGGCGTTTCCCTACGGAGGCGCGCGACCGTCACTTCATCCGCCGGACGAAGGAAGAGATGGTCGGTCTGGACGGAACACCGCTGTACCGGCGGCGCACGTGCGACACGTTCAGCTACGCCTTGAGCCCCGGCCCCGACGGCGAGCAGGCGCTCTACGACGCCACCACCGCCTACCTCCGGCACGCGTACAACCGGGCCCTCGACAACCGCCCGGCGGTACGGCTCGCGATGGGAGTCTTCCAGCGGCGGCTCGCCAGTTCGACGCTGGCTGTCCTGCGCTCGTTCGAACGGCGGATCAGCAGGATCGAGCAGACCATCGACGACCTGCGTTCCGGGAGGGTCACCACTTCGGAGCTGCAGGGCCGGCAGAAACGGCTCGACCGCGAGCACCACGAGGATTTCTTCGACACGCACGGCGCCGAAGACGACGCGCGCGATACCGGCGACGGCGAGCGGCACGAAGACTACGAAGACGCGCTGCTCGGGGCGGTGGTCGCCGTCACGATCGAGGAATTGCAGCATGAACTCGACGTGCTCGCCGACCTCGGCGCGCGGGCGCGCCGGCTGGTCGCTTCCGGCCGGGAGTCGAAGTTCGAAGCGCTGCGCGAGGTCCTGGAAGATCCGCGCCATGCCGGCGAGAAGTGGCTCGTCTTCACCGAGCACCGGGACACGGCAGACTACCTGGTGCGCCGCCTGGAGGGATTCGGGTACTCCGGCCAGGTCGGGCAGATACACGGCGGCCTGGCCTGGCCTGCCCGAGAGATCGAGGTCGAGCGTTTCCGGCGCCCGGACGGCTCCCGCTTCCTCGTGGCGACCGACGCCGCCGGCGAAGGCATCAACCTCCAGTTCTGCCGGCTCATGGTCAACTACGACGTGCCGTGGAATCCGGCGCGCCTCGAACAGCGCATGGGCCGCATCCACCGCTATGGACAGCGGTGCGACGTGCACGTCTTCAACCTCGTCGCCGGCAGCACGCACGAGGGACGCGTGCTCGAGGTGCTGCTCGACAAGCTCGACGCCATCCGCACGGAGCTTCGATCCGACAAGGTGTTCGACGTCATCGGACGGCTGTTCGAGAACGGGTCCCTCCGCGAGCACATGATCGAAGCGCTGACCGACGACGGAGAACGCCGCGTCGTCGACCACGTCACGAGCCGGCTTACCGTAAGCCGCGTCGACGCGGTCGCCGACAACGAGGCGCGCATCTACGGCCGACCAGGGGAGGTGGCCGAGCGTCTCGGTGGATTGCGGATCGACGTGGAGCGCGAACGCTACCTGCAGCTCCTGCCCGGCTACGTCCGGCGCTTCGTCCAGAAGAGCGCCTCGCTGCTCGACTTGCAGATCGACGGTGACCTCGACGGCGTCTTCTCCCTGGCCCCCGGCCGGGCCGGGGCACTCGACGCGCTGTTGCCGGCGCTCGAACGCTACCCACCGCCGGCGCGCGAGAACCTGTGCGTCCGGCGGCCCACGACGGACGAGCCCTGCATCTGGCTCCATCCGGGCGAACCGGTCTTCGACACGCTGATGGATCAGATCCTGCACACTTATAGGCGCGACGCGCTGCGCGGCGGCATCTTCACCGACCCCAAGGCGGACGCCCCCTACCTGTTCCATCTAGGCCTGGCCTCGGTCGAACAGGAACCCGATGACGGCGGACGCTCGAACATGCAACCGACGGCCGGGGACCCGACGGAACCGGGCACGTCCCGGATCCTGGAGCGGCGCCTGTTCGGACTGCGGCACGCGGGCGACGGCGCGTTGAATGAATCTCCCGTGGAGCATCTGCTGCTGCTGCATGGCGCCCCCGGCGTCGCGCCGGGAGCGGTGTCGCTCGCTGGTCGGGGCATCGGCATGCGGGCAACGGCGGCCGCGTACGCCGAGCACGACCTCTCGACACGGATGGTCGAGGACCGCCGGGCCGCGTTGCGCACCGAATTGCCGGTGCGCTGCCACCGGATCGGTGCAGGTTTCGATCTGCGCGCCGCGGAGCTGGCTGGCCGGCGCGCGAAGCTGGCCGCCGGCACCGGACGCGATGCTACGGACGGCGAACTCGACGCGATCAAGCAGGAGCAGCGGGCGCTCTCCACGGAACGACGGGAGGTCCTCGCCCGAACCGAGACCGCACCCGAACGGATCGTGGCTGGCGAAGTTCACTTTCTCGCCCATGCCCTCGTCGTGCCCGCCCGCGCCTCCGACGAGCTGCAACGCTACGATGCTCGTGTGGAGGAGATCGCGGTGCGCATCGCCACCGCGTGGGAGCAGGAGCGGGGCGGCACCGTGCGCGACGTCTCCCGACCCGCTGCCGCCCGTCTCGCCGGCCTGCCCGACTGGCCCGGGTTCGACCTGCTCGCCGCCCAGCCGAACGGCGACGTGCGGAACATCGAAGTCAAGGGGCGGGCCGGCGAATCGGCCATCCAGATGGAGCTCAACGAGTGGAAACAGGCGTGCCATCTGGAGGACCGCTACTGGCTATACGTGGTCTTCGACTGCGCGACACCCGACCCGCGCCTCGTCCGGGTGCGCGATCCGTTCCGCCGACTGCTGGCGAAGAGCCGCGAGTCGTCCGTCTACGTCATTTCCCCAAGGTCGTTGCTCGACGCCGCGGAGCCGGCTTGAACAGCAGAACGATGGACACGCAGGCGCTCATGTCCTCCATTCGGGCCGGTGAAGACACTGATCTGGAATTGAAGGAGGTCGTCTTCCGGGGAGACCGGATCGCGTTCGGATCGGAAACCGGCCGCGCCGCGTCAAAGCTCGCGGAGGTCTTCGTCAGCATGGCGAACACCCGTGGCGGAACTCTCGTCATGGGGGTCCGTGACGCCGACCGCGTCGTGGTCGGCGTCGATCCTCGAAAGCGCGATCTCCTGGAGCAGTTCGTGGTCAACGTCGCGACCACCAACTGCAACCCGCTCATCGTCCCGGCGCTGAACTGGGAATACCTGCCAGGAGACGACGATGAACCGAAGCTCTGCCTGATCATCGACGTCCCGGTGTCGCGGTTCGACGTCCACCAGACCGGCGACGGGCGATTCCTGCAGCGCATCGGCAGCCACCGCCACCCGATTCCCCCCGAACGACTGTCGCGGATGTTCAGCGCACGGCGGATGATCGACCCGATCAAGGAGCGGCCGGTATTCGGCAGCCGCCTGGACGATCTGCACGAGTTGCGCCTCGAAACGTACTTCCGCAACCGTTTTCCGGAATGGACCAGGCCTGGAGACTGGACCTCGACGCTGCTGGCCCACAAGCTCGCCGCCACCACTGACGCCGGCGTGATTCCGACCCATCTGGGAGTACTGCTGTTCGCGGAACGCCCCGAGCGGCACCTCCCCGGCGCCTACATCGACGTCGCGGCCTATCGGCATGGCGCGGCCGATGGGAATACCTCGGACAGCCGACAAGTCACGGGACCGCTGCCTGAACAGATAGGACAGGTTCTGACCTATTTCGGGTCTTCTCCCTTGATCCCGACCGCGTCCAGAAAGGACCGCGACGGCCGCCGCGATTTCCCGAGTTACGTGCACACGGCGCTGCAGGAAGCCGTGGTGAACGCCGTCGTGCATCGCGACTACGAAGTCAGGGGGTCCCAGATCATCATCCGGCTTTTCCATGATCGCATCGAGTTCCAGAACCCGGGCGCGCTCTACAACACGCTGACGATCGAGAACGTCTACGCCGGTTGCCAGCCTGCCCGCCGCAACCAGTTCCTGGCCGGGTTCATGCGCGACTACAAGAGCGCGCTCACCGGGACCAGCTACATGGAAGCCCGCGGCGAAGGTTTTCTGAACCTGGTACGGGACAGCCAGCGGCTGTCCGGGCGGCGACCCGAGCTCGAGCAGATCGGACAGGCTACGAAGTTGACGATCTACGCCGCGACGTACGAGGACGACCGCGATGTCGTATGACAGGGACGACACATGACAGAATCACAAGTGGTCGCTGTCGTTGATCGTCGACCCTCTGAACCAGCAACTGAAGAAGCTGTCCGCCGACCGGCTGAGTGACTCGCGCAACGAATACGCAGTTCCAGATGAAAGCCATGTGGCAAGGCACGTGTGGAAGGACAGCAACCACTATTTATCACTATTTCAAAAGAGAGGTTGATGTGCCGATACTCGACATCTTCTCAAAACGACAGATGAAACTCCGGGGTGACGTGCCGGACGTGTACTCGTACGACGTTCTTCCTGAGCCGCTCAAGGTGCAGATAGTGCACATAGTGTTGGGCGCCCTTGGAAATCCACAGGAGTACTATTCCTCCGTCCAATATGAAGATAGTCAAGTACGAGCAACTTATAAGGCTATCGTAGATATTCTGTGTCGAGAGTACGGGGTATTTCGACTTCCTGAAGAGCATCATGACCACGGGGAACGAATGTACCTGCAGGAACTCGTGAACTTCTTTCTTCAGGAAAAGAACGTCGAACGATCTCTGGACGTCGTCGAGTTGTGTTTTCGCGTCATTGATCAGGGAACCAGAGACTGGAGATACATGAGGAGGTCCAACGCGTCTGGTGTGGCGGACGACGCGTTGCGAGAGATCAATGAGCGGTTCCAGGAGCACGGCGTGGGGTACTGCTTCCAGAACGGACGAATCGTCCGCATCGATTCACAACTGATCCATTCGGAAGTCGTCAAGCCGGCCCTCACACTTCTCAGCGGGAAACACTACGCTGGCGCACAACAGGAGTTCCTGAATGCTCATGAGCACTACCGGGCAGGCAAAGCCAAGGAGGCGCTCAACGAATGCCTGAAGGCGTTCGAGAGCACGATGAAGACCGTGTGCGACCGGCAAGGGTGGACCTACGAACAGAACGCAACCGCCAAAAAGCTACTTGACATTTGTTTCGACAACGGACTGGTTCCCGCGTTCTGGAAGCAGCATTTCTCTGCGCTGCGAAGCCTACTGGAGAGCAGCGTGCCGACCGGACGGAACCGACTCAGTGGTCATGGTCAAGGATCCGTGCCGACGTCCGTTCCCGCATTCCTGGTCGGCTACGTGCTGCACATGACGGCGGCGGCAATTGTCTTTATGGGAAAGGCTGAACAAAGCGGAGCGAAGAAGTGAAAGACCGCCGCCTCATCGAAACCGCCTTCCCCCTGAAACAGGTTTCCCTGGACTCCGTCCACGAGAAGAACGTCCGGCACGGGCACATATCCACGCTGCACATCTGGCCCGCGCGGCGGCCGCTGGCAGCCAGCCGCGCGACGCTGCTGGCGACGCTGCTCCGCGATTCGGAGAACCAGGAGGAAGGCGACAAACTGCTCGCTCGGATGGCCGGAACCGTGGAGCCGGCGCCGTCCGGCCGGGTAGCAGGCCGCGGGAAACGGGACCGGAAGGAAACGCGAGGCGGAATCCTGCACTGGGGACGGGAGAGCGAGCCGGAGGGCGCAGCCGAACTCGACCGGTTTCGGTCCGAGATTCGAGCCGCGTTCGGCGGACGGGCGCCGCGGGTGCTGGATCCGTTCGCTGGCGGCGGGGCGATTCCACTGGAGGCGATGCGTCTCGGGTGCGAGACGGTAGCGGCGGACCTCAACCCCGTGGCATGGTTCATCCTCCGGTGCACGCTGCACTATCCGCGGCTGCTGGCCGGCCGGAAGCGACCGTTGCCGGCGTATGCCGCGGGCGACCGCGCGTTCGCCGAGGCGTTTCTGAAGGCGCAGGGCATTCGACGGACCGCGGCGTTGCGGGAAGCGTTGGCACGGCTGGGACACGGCGACGGCGAGCCGGTACAGGCGGCAACACTAGCCGACGGGGAGTCTCCGGCCTCGAACGCGGGCGCCGCGTGGCATCTGCGGGCCTGGGGACGACATGTGCTGGCGGCTGCTCGGCGTGAGCTGGCGACCCGCTATCCGACTTACGCTGAGTTCGAACCGGTGCGGCGGAAGGGGCGGCGGAAAGTCGGAGCGGTCGGAAACGTGCGCTGGCGGCGGCGGCCGCCGTTGCTGCTGGAACCGGACGCCGACGGGCGGGTATCGACCACATCGCTCAACACCGAGTTCGACTCGCTCTATCTGGAAAACGAAGCCAATCCCCGCTGGATCGCCAAGCCGGCCGTCGCGTATCTGTGGGCGCGCACGGTCCGCTGCGGCGGCTGCCGGGCCGAGATTCCGCTGCTGAAGACCCGCTGGCTCTGCAAGAAGGCGAAGAAGCGGGTTCGGCTCATCCTGGAACCGCGGATGGACCGTAGCGGCGTGGACTTCGGCATCGAACGGGACGTTCCCGACGACAGCGGGAACGCCGCGCAGAAGCGCGAGCACGATCGGACGCTAGGCGCGGGCACCATGAGCGCGAGCGGCGCCCGCTGCCCCGCCTGCGGCGCGATCGCGACGACGAAGGACATCCGCGCGGAAGGACTGGCGGGACGGCTCGGGGAACGCATGACGGCAGTCGTCGTGGAGGGCCAGACGGGCAAGGAGTACCGCCTGCCGACGGCGGCGGAACTCGACGCGGCGCGCGTGGAGCGGGCGGAGATCGAAGCGCTCTACGCCGGCGTCCCGTTCGGCCTGCCGGACGAGTCCATCGTCGCGGAGCGGCCGTCCCCCAACTCGCGAGGCGCGTCCGGTCTCCCGCGCTACGGGTTCGACACGTGGCGCACGCTCTTCACGGACCGGCAGCTTCTGGCGCTCGGCACGTTCGTCCGCGCGATCCGCGGCTGCGCCGCGGCGATGGGTGACTACCCGGACGAGTGGCGCGAGGCAATCGTCGCCTGGCTGGCGCCTTCGATCAGTCGATTGGCCGACAGAGGCAGCGCGGTGGCCACCTGGACCAACAACCTCGAACAGATTCGCAACACCTTCGCACGCTTCGCCCTGCCGATGGTCTGGGACTTCGCGGAGTCCTGTCCACTGGCCGACACGACCGGCGGCTTCATCCAGGCCGTCGAGTGGATCGCCCGGGTGGTCGAGCACACGGAGACGGCCACCGCCGCGGCGCCCCCACCCCGCGTGGAGCAGCGGTCGGCGACCGAGGCGCGGCAGGATCGTTTCGACCTCGTGTGCACGGATCCGCCCTACTACGACGCCATCCCCTACTCCGACCTGATGGATTTCTTCCACGTCTGGCTGCGGCGCACGCTGCACGGGCTTTCGCCGGACGTCGACGCCGCCTTCGCCGCGCCGCTCGGACCGAAGTGGAACGCCGGCGCGAACGACGGCGAGCTGGTCGATCAGCCGGGCCGCTTCGGTACGGACAAGGCACAATCCAGGCAAGCGTACGAAGACGGCATGCTGCGCACGTTCCGCCGCTGCCACGACGCGCTTCGGGACGACGGGCGGCTGGTCGTCGTGTTCGCCAACAAGCAGCCCGCGGCCTGGGCGACGCTGGTGTCGGCGCTGATCCGGGCCGGCTTCGTCGTCGACGCCTCGTGGCCGATCCAGACGGAGCGGGACAGCAAGGTCGCGGGCGGTGCGCGCCTGTCGTCCTCCATCTGGCTCGTCTGCCGGAAGCGCGCCCCAACGGCCCGCCCCGGCTGGGACAACCGAGTGCTGGCCGACATGCAGGCGAACGTCACCGAGCACCTGCGCGCCTTCTGGGACGCCGGCATTCGCGGACCGGACTTCGTCTGGGCGGCGACCGGGCCGGCGCTGGAGGCGTTCAGCCGGCATCCGGCGGTCAGGAAAGCCGACGCTCCGGGCCGGCTGCTGACCGTCGACGACTTCCTGCGCCGCGTGCGGCGGATGGTGGTCGGGTTCGTCGTCAGTCGGCTCCTTGACCAGCAGGCAGGCGCCACCGGCGAGCTCGACGATCCGACCACCTACTACCTGCTGCACCGCAAGGACTTCGGCCTCGCCCCGGCCCCCGCTGGCGCCTGCATCCTGTACGCCTTGTCGTGCAACGTGTCGGACGCCGACCTGGCCGGGCGGCTGGACCTGCTCGCCGGCGGACGATCTACCTCCACGGACGAGGATGGCGACGAGAACGGTGACACATCGGGCAGCGACGTGCGCCTCAAGACGTGGAGCCAGCGCCGCGCCCGCGACCTGGGCGAGCCGTCGCCGGACGGCAGCCCGCCACCCCTCGTCGACTGCGTCCACAAGCTGATGCAGCTCTGGAGGTCCGGCGAGCAGAGTCGCGTGGACGCCTACCTCGAAGCGCGCGGGTTGTGGCGGCACGAGATCTTCGCCCGCGTCGTGCAGGCCGTCACCGAGCTGGCGGAACGGGGATCGGACGAACGCAAGTTGCTGGAGTCCATCCAGACCCACGTCCGGACCCACGGCGGCGCCGCCGTTCCGCGTTCCATGAGGTTCGACTACGGAGACGCGTCATGAACGACCCGCTCGACGGACATCCACGATACGATCACCGTCGATCAGCGACATGCGAGGTTCATCCGTGCGAGCGGGCGGACACCCCACACTGCGACTGATGCGCCCAGACTACCGACCGCAGGACACCCGATGATTCGCCGCATACAAGCGCTGAACTACCGCTGTTTTCGGTATGTCGACGTCTCGCTCGACCGCTTCCACGTCCTGGTCGGCCCCAACGCGAGCGGCAAGAGCACGTTGTTCGACGTCGTCTCTTTCCTTGGGGACATGATGCGGGATGGACTCCGGGCAGCGATAGACAGCCGCACTCGAAACTTCCAGGATCTGGCCTGGGGACGCCCAGGAGTCGATCCGCGATTCGAGCTGGCAGTGGAAATGACGATTCCGGAGCTGGTGAGAAGACAACTTCCAAAAGGACCAACTGGAGAAGATTTCCAGGCGTTTCGTTACGAAGTGGCGATCGAGGAGCGCGGCGGCGAGGTGAGCGTCGCACGCGAACGCGGACTCCTGGCAGGGGATCCAGCACGGCCGACTCGGCGGCGCAGCCCCCGGTTTCCGGAGAATTCCAAGGTTCCCACTACGATAACGAACGGTGGCGGGAAGCGCGGGTCACGAACCGTGTTCAGTCAGGAGCGGCAAGGCGGACGCGTGTTCCGCCCGGAAACCACCCCACGGGCCAGAAAGAATCCGGTGACAGGTATTCCTTTCGGATCGTCAGGATTGGCGGCGTCACCCGGCAACATATCGAGCGCATTGTATCCTGCGGCCTCTCACGTCATATACATGCTCGCCGGCTTCGGCGGCGGAGTCGTACTCGATGGCTCGCGTCTGCGCCGCGCCAGCTCTCTCGACAGCGACCGGGCGTTCACCCGCGATGGAGCAAGTCTGCCGTGGAACGTACGGTACCTTCAGGAAATACAGGAAGACGACTACCGGGAATGGATCCGACACGTGCAGACAGTGCTTCCCGAGCTGGAAGGCGTCCGTGTGGTCGAACGCGAGGACGACCGTCACGCGTATCTCATGCTGCGCTACGCAAACGGCGTCGAGGTCCCCTCCTGGATGACTTCCGACGGCACCCTCAAGCTTCTGGCTCTGACGCTGCTCGCCTACCTGCCCGTGGCGGACTCGTACCCGAGTGACCGGCGGTTCCTTCACGAAATCATCCTGGTCGAGGAGCCGGAAGACGGCGTTCATCCGCTGGCGCTCGATGCCATCTACGACTCGCTGGCCTCGGTCTATGGCGGTCAGGTTCTCGTGACCACGCATTCGCCGACGCTCCTGGGGCTGGCCAAGCCGGAAGAGGCTCTCTGCTTTGCCAGGACGGCCGACGGCGCCATAGACATCGTCCGGGGAACTGAGCACCCTCATCTGAAGGACTGGCACGGGACCGCGGACATGGACTTGCTCTTCGCCACGGGCGTGATCGGGTGATCGTGGTCTCCAGATGAAAGATCTACTTGTGCTCGTTCCCGACGCGGATATCGAGCAGGCAATGAAGGGCCTCCTCGTCCGCACCGACAACATCGACATCGCACCCGTGGACTTCGAAATCCGACGACACGTCAACAGGGATAGCGGATGCAGGGCCAACGCGGCCAGTTACCTGCAGCCGTATTTGAGGGCGTATCGTTACGCACTGGTTACATTCGACCGTCACGGTTGTGGAAGCCGGGGGACACGTGAAGAAATCCAGGAAGAAGTCGAGAGCGATCTGACGCGCAACGGTTGGGAGAACCGGTCGAAAGTCATCGTCATCGATCCAGAGATTGAGGTCTGGGTATGGAGTCGCTCACCGGTAGTGGCGGCAGTGCTGGGCTGGGGCAACGATTTCGAGGCGCTTCGACGCTGGTTGGTATCGGAGAATCTATGGGCTCCCAATCACCGCAAACCGCAAGACCCGAAGGACGCGATGCGGAAGGCAATGGAACGGGCGAGGCTCCGGCCGAAGGCCCGCCGGTCTCCGAGCAAGTTTCGCGATCTCGCGACATTGGTGGACTTCACCGATTGTGAGGACCCGTCCTTTGTCGAGCTCACGCGCACCCTGCGCGCCTGGTTCCCGCCCGAGACAGAACGATGACCAAGACGAACCGCCTCCAGCCCTGGCACACAGTCGTTCGCCTTAAGGAAGAACTGCGGACTGGTGAGCTTGCGCTCGCCGAATTCGCCGCCGACCTGCACGAGGTCGCGCAGGCGCAGGGACGCCGGCCGGTCTACGAGGACCCGGCGAAGTTCTTCGCGCTGACCTATCCCACCCACGCGTTGCGCGAGTTGGTGAAGGACGTTGCGGCACGGCTCGCCGGACGGAGCGACAAGGCGGTGCGGCAGCTCGAGCTGACCTACGGCGGCGGGAAGACGCACACGTTGATCACGCTCCATCATCTGTTCCGCGATCCGCGCGCACTGCCGGATCTGCCCGCGGTGCAGGAGTTCCGCGAGCACGTCGGCATGGATCTGCCGGCGGCGTTCCCGGTAACGCTCTGTTTCGACAAGATCGACGCCGAGCGCGGTGTCGAGGGAGTGCGCGGTCCGGATGGGGAAACCCGCACTCTGCGCCATCCGTGGAGCGTGCTGGCGTTCCAGCTCGCCGGCGCGGATGGACTGCGCGCAATACACGCCGACGGGCTGGATGCGGAGCGGGAGACGCCGCCCGCGGAGCCGCTGCTGGCCGCACTGCTGGAGGTCCCCCGCCGGCGCGGGCTGGCGACCCTGGTTCTGGCCGACGAGGTCTTGATGTACGCCCGCGAGAAGGCGGGCCTCGATCCCGTCTGGCGCGGGCGCATCGTCGATTTCTTCCAGTATCTGACACAGGCCGTGGGCAAGGTCGACACCGCGGCGATGGTCGCCTCGATACTCGCGACCGACCCGCACAAGCAGCGCGGCGAGCTGGGCAGCCGGCTGACCTCCGATCTGTCCGACGTGTTCCGGCGGCAACGCGAGGAGGGCGTGCAACCCGTACAAAAGGAAGACGTGCCGGTCGTGCTGCGCCGGCGCTTCTTCGAACCCGACGACATCCGCAGCCTCGATGGATTCCGTTCGCACGTCATCGGCATCGTGCGGGATCTGGCGAAGCTGGAAGAAACCACCGCCAGGAACCGATCGGCGGCCGAGGAGCGCTTTATCGCGAGCTTTCCCTTTCACCCCGACCTGACCGACGCTTTCTACAGCCGCTGGACCCAGCTCGAAGGATTCCAACGGACGCGCGGTATCCTGCGCACGCTGGCGACCGCACTGCGCGAGGCCGAGCGGTGGGATACCGCGCCGCTGATCGGTCCGTCGGCCCTGTTGGCCGCGCCTGACAAGCCGGGAATCTCGGAAGCGGTGCGCGAGCTCGCCGGCGTCGCCACGTCCGGAACGGTCGAGGGTAGCCACACCGACTGGAGCACGCTGCTCGAAGCCGAGCTGGAGAAGGCCCGCCAGATCCAGCACGAGTCGCCGGCCCTGCGTCCCGGCCGGGAGGCCGAGCAGGCGGTGGTCACCGTGTTTCTGCATTCGCAGCCGACCGGCAGGAAGGCATACACGCCGGAGTTGATTCGGATGGCCGGCAGCACCGCTCCCGACGGCATCGAGCTGGAGAAGGGGCTGCGCCGCTGGCGCGAGATTTCGTGGTTCCTCGACGACGAGGACGCGGACCTGGACGCGGGAAGCGCTACGCCGGCGCTGCCGAAGTCGTGGCGCCTCGGCAACCGCCCCAACCTGCGCCAGATGCACGACGAGGCGTGCCAGCAACGAGTCAGTCAGGAAAAGGTGGACGAGCGGCTCCGCGAAGAAATCCGCGGTGCACGAACGCTCACCGACGGCGCGAAGGCGGTGGGCGCCACCATCCACCTGCTGCCGGGCTCACCCAGAGAGGTCGGCGACGACGGCAGTTTCCGCTACGTCGTCATGGACGCCGGCGCCGCGTCCGAGTCCGGGAAGCCGAGCAGTGCGGCGAAGCGGGTGCTGGACGAGACGACCGGACCCGACCGGCCACGCGTCCATCGCAACGCGGTGGTCCTGGCGGTCCCGTCGCGCGACGGCCTGGAAGCGGCGCACGCCGCCGTCCGGGCCCTCCTCGGCTGGGAAGACGTCGCGGGACAGCTCGAGGCCCACCAGGTCGACCCGTTCCAGGCGGAGCGCCTGCGACGGCGGCTCCGGGAGGCCCGGGAGCGCGTTCCGGAGATCGTCCGCCAAGCGTATGCCGTGGTCGTGACGGTGAACGAGCAGAACGAGGTGCAGGCGTTCAAGCTGCCGGCGGGCGCCGGACCGCTCTTTCCCGCCATCAAGAACGACGAGCGGGCGCGCATCAAGGAGACGGCGGTGGACGCCGAGGCGCTGCTGCCCGACGGTCCGTACGACCTGTGGCACGACGACGACGCCCGTCGCGTGACGGATCTGGTGGGCGCCTTCGCGCGTTATCCGCGCCTGCCGAAGCTGCTGCACCCGAAGGTCCTGCTCGATACGGTGCTGCAAGGCGTGGAGCGTGGCCTGTTCGTCGCGCGGCTGGTCCGTCCGGACGGCAGCGCCCGGACGTGGTGGCGTGAAGCCGTCGGCCCGGAAGCGCGCCAGGATCCGCTCCTTGAAGTCGTCCTGCCCGACAGATGCGAGCTCGGCGCCCTGTCCGGTGCCCTGCTCGGCCCCGGCGTCCTGCCGGAGTTGTGGAGCGACGGGCAGGTGACCATCAGCGCGCTCCGCGAGTACTTCGCGGGAGGGCGCACGGTGCGGGTTTCCCGAGAAGGCTACGAAGAAACGCAGGTCATCCCGGAATGCAATGAACAGGCCGTTCACGAAGCCGTGCGCGGCGCGGTCGAGCAGGGCGTGGTCTGGCTCACGAACGGTCCCGCCTCGGTCTGGAAGGAACAGATCCCCTACGGCGTGCTCGATGACGACGCCGTCCTGCACCCCCGACCGGATCCCATCGCCGCCCAGGAGCTCGCCGCGAACGCGCTGCCCGGCGCCTGGCGCGACGGCACGACCAACGGCGTCACGCTGGCGCGGGCGCTCTCGCAGTCCCGGCGCAGAACGCTGCCCTGGGGTCTCGTACGCGAAGGCATCAAGGCCGGTGTGGAGAGCCGCTGGATCGAAGTGGCCGACGGCAGCGTCGCCGTGCACTGCCGGTACGACGAAGCAGGGCAGTTGCGCCTGAAGCGCCCGGAAACGATAGTCGATCCCGCCACCCCGCCGCCCGTTCCGTCCGTTACGGGAGTGGTGCTCGAGGGCTCTCAGATCCAGGATCTCGCCGAACTGATCCCGAAGTTGCTGGAGGCGAGCGCCGGCAACGACTTGCGCTTTCGTGTCGGCGCAACGCTGAACCAGGATGCTGACGGGCACGTCTCGGAGAGCGTCAGGGCCGCGCTGGACGCGCTGCTCGCCACGGTGTCCGCGGAACTGAAGATCGAATAGGAGCCTCCGCGATACAGTTCGCCGCCTCAGGATACGCGCTTCGTTGGCGTTCCGTTCGGACGCGGCTACCTATCCTGCACAGGTTATCCCGCGGCGTCGAGCGCCTGCTCGAGATCGGCGACGAGGTCGCCAGCGTCCTCGATGCCGACGGACAGGCGCAACAAGCTCGTACTGCACGGCCGGGTGGACGGGCGGCCCGAGCGCGACGGGCGGGGCGGCGCAACGGGAAGTCAGGCCCGCAGGACGACGCGGCCGATCACCCGGCCCGCCCGCAAGTCGTCGAGCGCCGCCTGCGCCGCGGCGAGAGGGCGTTCGTCGATCGGCAGCTCGGGAATCGATCCGGAGCGGCCCAGGGCCAGCAACTCCCCCATCTCGGCCGGGCTGCCGACGTAGGAGCCGCGTATCGTCAGGTGCTTGAGCGGCAGCAGCGGCAACGAGAGCCTCAGGGCGCCCCCGAAGAGCCCCACCACGATGAGCGTGCCGCCCGGCGCCAGCGCACCGAGGGCGAAGGCGGCCGACCGCTCCGACCCCACGAAGTCGATGGCCGCCGCCACCCCGCCGCCGGTGCGCCTTCGAACCTGCTTGACGGCATCGGGCGCCGACGTGTCGAACGTCTCGGCCGCACCGCGCGTGCGGGCAAGCTCCAGCCGCGCAGCGTCGACGTCGGCGCACAGCACCGGCGTATCCGTCAGCGCGGGGGCGAGGCCGACCGCGGCCATCCCGACACCGCCGAGGCCGACGATCAACAGCTCTCCGGACGCCGCGCCCGACGCCGCCTTGCGGAGCGCGCCGTATGCCGTGAGGCCGGAGCATGAGTACGTCGCCGCGAGGGCCTCGCGCAGCGGCGCGTACTCGAACAGGCACCGCGGATGCGGCAACAGGACGTGGTCCGCGAAGCCCCCGGCGCGCCCGACGCCGACTGGCTGGCCGGTCGGGCAGAGGTGCTCGTCGCCGGCCGCGCACCGCGGGCAGTGGCCGCACCCGAGCCAGGGGTAGACGACGCGCCGGTCGCCCTCGGAGACGCCGGCCGCAGCGGGACCGGCCGCCACCACCTCGCCCGCGATCTCGTGGCCGAGGGTATGCGGCAGGTCCCTGCCCCGCGTCAGATCGAGCCGCTTTCCGTCGCCGAGATCGAATGCCCCCTCCCACAGGTGGATGTCGCTGTGGCAGACGCCGCACGCGCCGACCCGCAGGAGGACCTCCTCACCGCGCGGCTCCGGCAGCGCCGCTTCCGTCCGCTCCAGCGGCTCGCCGTACGCGGTCACCTGATGGCTCAGCATGGTCGATCACTCCGCCGGCCGGCCGCCGGCGGCGAGTCGTCACGCGTCGCCAGGCCGTGCAGGAAAAAGTTGGAGGTGCCGCGCACGACGGCAGACCAGCCGAGCGTACGCAACTGCGCCTCCAGCTCGTCCGGTCGGTGAAAGATCTTCACGATCTCGAACTCGCGCCCGTCCCGCAGACGGCGGCGGCTGCGGGACGGCGGCGCGGCGGGAGCCCGGGCATCGTAGCCCCCCTCGCGGGCAGCCGGATGGTTGCGGCTGTCGACGAAGAAGACCCTCCCGCCCGGCGCCAGCGCCCGCGCCACCAGGCTCCAGAACGGGATGAACGCCCCCGCCGGCACGTGCGACAACCAGAAGCCGAAGAACACGAAGTCGTACCGCCGGACCGGCTCCCACGCGAACAGATCGGCGCAGACGTAGTCGATGTGCGCCGCGCCCGTACGCGCCCGGTTGAGGGCGATCACCTCGGGCGAGGCGTCGACGCAGGTCAACGCCGCCGCCCGCGGGGCGAGCCGCTCGGTCCACAGACCCGTGCCGCAGGCCAGCTCCAGCATCCGGCCGGACGGCTGCGCCGCGTCGAGGGCCCGCCGCAGCTCGCCGACCTCGTCGCGCCAGCGCCGATTCCACTCGGGACCGTGGTCGTACTCCCCACGGCGAAAGAACCAGTCGTCGTACTCCGGCGCCCGCGCCCGGTAGTAGGCAACCTGCTCGGCGAGGACGCGCTGCTCCTCGCCGCCGTCCGCCGCACTCACCGCGACACCGCCTCCGCCGCCAGGGCGCGCAACGGCTCCCCGGTCAGGCGGTACACCGTCCACTCGTCCATCGGCACGGCGCCGGCGCGGCGGTACGAAGCAATCGCCAGCTCGTTCCAGTCGAGCACCGACCATTCGAAGCGGCCGCAACCCCGCTCGACCGCAATGTGCGCCAGGTGCGCCAGCAGGCGCCGCCCGATGCCGTGGCCGCGATGCGGCGGCCGGACATACAGATCCTCCAGGTAGAGGCCGGGGCGCCCGACGAAGGTGGAAAAGCTCTGGAAGAACAACGCGAACCCGACCGCCTCGTCACCGATCCGTGCGATCACCGCCTCGGCGCACGGGCGCTCCCCGAAGAGCGCCCGCTCGATGTCCGCCTCGGTCGCCACCACTTGCGCGGACATCCGCTCGTAGTCGGCCAGTTCCCGGATCAACGCCAGGATGAGCGGCACGTCGGCGGGCGAGGCGGCGGAGATCGACAGGGGGGCCGGAGCGGAAGCCATCGTGCGTTACAGATTACCTCATGGCTCCGTGCGTGCACGTCGGCGGCGGCTCGATCGGGACGTTTGCTCGTCCAGCAGCGATCACAAAAGGATATCCTGCGAAAAAAAGGTGATAAAGTAATGTCCAAGAATCCCACCACCTGACAATGCACTGCAGTTGTCCAGGAGTCTGCGCCGCAGGACGTATACGAAACGAGTTCTGCGACGCCGTGCGTGGTTCGACCGCTCGGTTCGCGCGCGCAACGGCGCGAGCATCCAATCATCGATGGCAAGCGGAGCGGACTGAGCGCGCTAATTTCGCGATTGCGCTGGGAAAGTTCGAGATATTTACGCGATTTTCGTGACCCTGTCCGTCTCGTTCCTGTCGAGCGGGCCGGTTGCGACCGAAAGACTGGACCTATGGCGTTGTTCTCCGTGCACCGGCGCGAACACGTCCCTCTCGTGATTGAGGCGGAGACGGTCGTCGCCGAAGCCGGTTGGTGGGTGTTTCGGACCGTCGACGGCCAACCGCTGGTGACGATCCCGACCACTGAGGTTCTCGGGATCGAGCCTGCGCCGGCCGGCGCAGGTACCTGGCGAAGCGGAGGGATGAACGAAGCCGGTTCGTCGAGGCGCTGACAGTGGACTCACCCAAGGAACCCGGAGCCGTGGTGCTCGGGGCACCTGCGCAGCGAGCGGTCGACGCGAGAACTGCGGCGGTGGACTTGTCCGTGGCGGTGGAGGAAGTCCTGCGGGGGCTCAACCGTCTCGAGGGCGTCGCCAGCGCGCAGGGCGCCGACGTACGCAGTCTTGGCCTGGTCCGTTGCGCGCGGGATGCGGTCCAGTCCGTGCGTGAGAGACATCGCCGCGGAGCGTTCAAGAACGAAGTCAGGCGGCGACCCCGTTGACTCGCGGGGCAACGGTCTTCGGCGTCGGGTACATCCGCCGGCCGTGCTGAGCGCCTTGCCGTTGCGCAGCACTACGGCTCATCTTCTTCTTCTATCCACTCCGGCAGCGGGTCGTCCAACAAAGCCCACCCGGAAGCTTCGGAGGCCATCTCGGCGTCGGTCAGCAGACAGCCGTCCAGCGCGGCCTCGATGGCCTCTTTCGGCATCTCGATTCCGATGAAGACGAGCTCCTGGCGGCGGTCGCCGTGGTCGGGCTCCCATACCTGGCCGACCCACTCCAGGGTCTCCGGGTCGCCGGCGAGCTCCGCCGGGTCCAGCGCGGCGAGCCAATGGCCTCCGGGCTCCAGGGTCAGCGAGTCTCCGGCGATCGAAAGCGCGCCGGCCACCTCATGGCGGGTGGCCAGCCAGACGACCCCCTTCGCCCGCAGCACGCCCTCGAAGCAACCTTCGAAGAGCGCCGCCAGCCGCGCTGGATGGAAGGGCCGTCGCCTCCGATAGACGAAGCTCCCGATGCCGTATTCCTCGGTCTCCGGCGTGTGACCGCCTTGCAGCTCCTGTTGCCAACCCGCTGTTTGCTCGACGCGTTCGAAATCGAACAGGCCCGTATCGAAAATCAGATCGAGCGGAATCCGCCCGTAGGTCGCCTGCACGAACGTCGCCGTCTGGTTGAGCTTGCGCAGGATCCCGGTCAACCGTGCGACTTCTTTCCCGCTCATCTTGTCGGTCTTGTTGAGCACGAGAACGTTGGCAAGCTCGACCTGATCGACGAGGAGCTCGGCGATGGAGCGGTCGTCTTCGACGTCGACCCCCAGCCCGCGATCGAGCAGGTCTTCTCCGGACTCGAAGTCGCGAAGAAAGCGCGGGCCGTCGACGACGGTGACCATCGTGTCCAAACGGGCCAGCTCGCCCAGTTGGGCGCCAAGCTCGTCCGACAAGGCGAAGGTGGCCGCGACGGGAAGCGGCTCGGAGATACCGGTCGATTCGATCAGCAGGTAGTCGAAGCGACGTTCCCGCGCCAGGCGTGCAACCTCGTCGAGCAGGTCTTCACGCAGCGTGCAGCAGATGCAGCCGTTGGACATCTCGATCAACCGCTCGTCGACGCGGCTGAGCTCGGCGCCGCCGTTGCGAACGAGCTGGGCATCGACGTTGACCTCACTCATGTCGTTGACGATGACCGCGACACGGCGGCCTTCGCGGTTATGCAGCGCGTGGTTGAGCAACGTCGTCTTGCCGGCGCCGAGGAAGCCGGAGAGCACGGTTACGGGAAGGCGTGAGTCGTTCAATTCGATTTCTCCACGGGCTCGGAATGCGGTTGGCCGTCGATGGCGTCGGCGAGCGCACGCCAAGCCTCGGGCACCGCCTGCGGCGGCAGTCCCTTGGAACTCCGTTTCCATTCGCGCAGGACGGCGCGACGATACTCCAGACCGCAGCGCGCGAGCGTCCACTCCTCGTAGTCCGCGATGCGCCGAATGGCGGCGACGGTCAGGTCGACCGGCACGCGGGGCGACGGAGGCGTCCGTGCGGCCGGGATTGCGTCGGGCTTCCAGATCGGCTCGCGGACGGTCTCCGACGGCAGCCAAACGGGTCGAAACTGGTAACGGTTGAGGAAGACGCCGCCCTTCCGCGGCGTTCCGTACAGGAGGCCGAAACCCCACAACATGAGGCTGTCGCCGCCGGGTAGCGCCAGCGTGTAGCAGCTCGATCCTGTCTCTCCTTCGGGTGGCCGTCGCCTGCAGAAGCCCGCTTCGAGCAGGAGGTTGCCTTGCGGACGCTCGATGTCCCGGCCCCAGTTCCAGCACTGCCGGTCGAGCAGCTCCTGCCCCTTGCGTCGGCGGGCGCCGGAGATCGGGTTCACAGCCATGCTCCCGCCCAGGCCAGCAAAGCGCTGAACCCGATGGCCGCCACAGCCTGCCGACCCACCAACCGCAGCGCAAACCCGCGGCCCTGCTCGCGCGCAATCGTCAGGCAGGTGACCAGGCAAGGCAGGAGCACGCCGGCCAGGTAGACGGCCGTCAACAGTTGGGCGGCGCCGAGGCCTGCGGCGACGCCCGGCTCCGCGAGCAGCAGGATGCCGTCCTTGCGCACGCTCGCCAGGACCACCGCCAGGGCCGCCTCCGAGGGCAATCGAAAGACGGTCATCGCCGGCTCGACGACAGCCGACGCAGCTTGCAGCGCGCCGAGCCAATGCAACAGCGAAGCGGCGGCCGTGATCAGAAAGAAGACCGGCAAGGCCCGGCGAAAGAACTCCCGCACGACGCCCTGCGCCTCGAGCCAGACGGCCTTCGGGCGCGGCCAGGTCAAGAAGACCCGGCCCTCCGTCAACAGCGCATTGAAGGGAGAACGAGCCGCTGGCGGCGCGATGAGCCGGGCGTAGGCGAGGGTGGTGGCGCCCAGATAAAGCAGGTAGGGTACGACCAGATCGGGTCGTCCCGCCGCGGCAAAGACTGCCAGCGTGGCCCCCAACTGATACGAACAGGCGGAACCGAAGGCAATGGCCGAGACGCATACGCCCCGCGAGCAGGCCGACGACGAGCGCGCGCTGATGACGGCGGGCACGTTGCAGCCGAAACCCATCACGACCCGCGCCAACTCCCGGCCCGTCATGCCGAACGGCCGCAGCCACGGATTCATGGCGGTTGTCAGGCGATCGAGCAGGCCGCTCGCCTTGTACGCACCCATCAGCAGCGCATGGAGCACCACCACCGGCGTTGCCCACACCAACAGCAGCGGCCCCATCGTGACAAAGCCGTAGTCGCCGGCCAGGATCTCCGCAAGCGGCTGCGGCCAGCGCGTCAGCAACCCGGCCAGCGGCCCGGTCAGGGCGCCGACCCAGGGTTCGATTCGATCCGCGAGACGGTTGGCGGCGTCCACCGCGATCCCGGCGGGCGTCAACAACAGCAACAGCGCCCAGAAAGGCCCAAGGGCGGAGCGCTCCAGGAAGAGAGGACGGGGACGGACGTTCAGATCGCCGAAGTTCAAACCGGTTTCGGCAGGGACCGGGCCGGGCGCTTCCAGCGCCTGCATCAGCCTTCGACGATCGTCGGCGTTCAGCCGCCGGGCGTCCACGGCGACCACCGGCAAACCCGTCCGGAGCGCCAGCTCTCCCAGCCGCTCCTCCACCTCCAGGCGGGCGAGTCGGTCCCGACGGGTCACGACCAGTGCGCCGCGTCGACCGGCGGCGAGCGGCAGCAGGTCGGCCAGGTCGGCGTCCAGTGCGGTCCCCTGGGCGACCAGCAGGACGGTATCGTCGCCGCGCAGCCGCTCCAGGGCCAGTCGGGTGGTCTCGACGTCGGAGCTGCGCAGCAACCCGGGCGTATCGATCAGCTCCCAGTCGTCCACCCGGTAGGAGTCGCAGCCGACGGTGGCGCCCCGGAAGTTCGAGGCAGCGCTGGGCGCACCCGCCAGCGACGCCGCCAGTTGCGTCTTGCCGACGTTTTCCTTACCCAACAGAACCACGGTTCGAACTGGCGTCGGGAGCATTTCACGGCCCCTTCAACAAGCGCATTCGTCGCCGCAGCACGATAGATCGTCGAGGTACATTCCGTAGCGGCGGTACTCCTCCAGGGGCTCCACGCTCACCCGCAGGCGGCGAGCGATCTGGTTGGCGACCACGGCGAAGCGCTGGCGGAACTTGTAGATGAAACAGAAGATGACATCGCCCTGGCGCACCTGCGGCCCGACCAGGAACAGCCCTTTCGTCACGGTGGACTCGTCGTCTTCCGTCAACAGCGGAAAACCGTCGTCTCGCCAATCGAACAACGAGCGAACGAGGCTTGCCGAACCGACGAATCCGGAGGCCAGGATCGGCTTCTCGGCGCAGTCGACGACGTGACCGCCCTTGAGCGCCAACTGATAACCGTTGTCCTTGCGGCGAACGCCGATGACCGGACAGCCGCCGCGCAGCGTCACCCGACCCGAGTCGACAGCCGAATCCAGACGCGCCTTCGTAAAGGGCGACAAGAGTTGGCTGGGGTCCGGGCCTTTTCGCGTCCAGGGCTCCTCGCGGTCGAAGACGATGGCTCGTCGACCGGCGGCGGCCAGCCCGACGGCGGCGTCGACGCCGCTCTCGGATCCGCCGATGATGTATCTCTCGTCGCCGCCGAGATCGTCCCACGAGGTCACCTGGGAGTTGTGCAGGCACAGCTCGGCCCCGCGGAAGCCGTTGGTCCGCGGGTACTGCATTTCGCCGCCCGCCCAGACCACAAACCGCGCGTGGAAGTCGCCGCGACTCGTCGCCACCCGAAACCGCTTGGGTCGAGCTCCCGTCGCGACCGAGAGAACGTCGACTCCGGTCTCTACCGGCAAGTCGAAATGCTCCGCGATCTTTCGCAGATAGCCGGCGTACTCCTCCCCCGTGGGGTGCTCGACGCCGATCGAGTAGGCCGGCGAGGTGTGCAGACAGACGGCGTTCAGGTCGAGGGCGCCGAACTGGGTGCTGTTGAACGACGGCGTAATGAAGCGCATCTGCCGCGGCCAAAGCAGGAACGAGGCGCCGATGGCGGCACGGTCGAGGATCACGAAGTTCTCGATTCCGAGGTCGCGCAGCGTCGCACCAAAGCCGAGACCGGCGGCCCCGGCGCCGACGACGACAATGTCGAACGAGCGGGCTCCTTTCGTCATCGGCTCACCCGAACCGTTTCCTTCACGCCACTTGCAGTCAATCGGTCCATCACCTTCCCCCTCCCGAGGCCCACTCTTCGTGACCCTGTTCCGTTTCCATCGTGCAGGACAGCCGCGAACGCGCCAGGAGCCGGCGCCCTGGACGGGCGCGAGGCACGACACCGCGTTACCAGTGTCGGGGAGACGCCATCCTGAACCGCAATAGGACGCGGACAAGCACCATTGCCGTAGCGCGCACGCTCTTGCGCTTGCGGCAATGCGCCGTCGACGAACGATGGACGAAAACGCAGCGCGTGACGGGAACTACGCGGGCGGGCCGCGGGCGGGGAGGCGGCGGGAGTGACCGGACGCGATCCATGCGCCGTCGGCAGCCTGCTCGAGCGCCCCCACAACGTCGGCGAGTTCGACCTGCAACGAGCCGGAGAGTTCGGCGGCAGGGTGGTGTCGGAGCTGGCAGACCGCGCAACGCTGATCGGCCGCGTGCTCCTCGTGACAGAAGACCTCGGCGGCGCCGGCGCCGGCCACCGCCATCACCAGGACGACGATCCATGCGCGCCAGCCACGGCTACGCCGTACGAGCCCCGTGCGCGCGCGTCGTCTCTGGACCATCGGCGCTCACGCTAGCAGAGATCACCCCAGGGCTGCAAGGGCCGCCACGGATTCGGAACACGCATCTCGATGCCGTGGCCCGAGTAGAAGACCAGCGGGACGTCCGCTGCCGCGCGCTGGCGCTGGAATCGACGTAGCACCTCGGTCATCTCCACCGATCCGCGTCCAGCTCCGTAGCGACCTTGAACCCGAGACGCTGCCGCGGCCGACATGTCGGTCGCATCGTTCGTTGCTGGTGGTACCTTTTCGACTCTTTCCTGTCGATTCTCATGAATAGCGGAGAAGAAACTGCTTCCTATTGGACAAATGTTGTCTCTTGTGGCTACTTCTATCAACTTTGGCATCATCGAAAGAGCGCAAGACGGTATCACCAGCTGAACGGCTGCGATCCGCACCACGGCGTCAGACGTGGCCGCCATCGACCCACGTGCAGGCGATAGGTCTCGTACGACTCTCCGAACCTGCAACGGAGCGACGGCTCCTCATGGAGCAGCACGAACAAGTGGAACGCGACCAGCAGCACCCCTGCGTACGCCAACAGCCGGGCTTGCCCAAAGAGCAGCGCCTGCCCCGAGACGATGAGCAGCACGGAGATGTACATCGGGTTGCGCACGAACCGATAGAGACCGGACGCCACCAGCACTTCGGTCTGCGCCACTGGGGCCGGGGTGCCACGCCCCTCGAGGGCGAAGCGGGCGAAGCAGTCCAGCAGGCAGGCCAGACCCGCGGCGACCGCCGCGGCACCCGCCATCCGCCCGCCCGGCAGCCCGAGCAGTGGCGGCTGCATCGTCCAACCGACCAGGACGAACGGGCCGACGCCAGCAACGAGACCGGGAGCCGCCCAGAAGAAGACTAACGACCCCACGATCGCACGTGTACGAGTTCCCTTCATGAGCCATGCGCTCCTCAGGGTGAAGCTACCACTCATGGCTGCGTGTCAAGGCAAACCGAACACGAACAGATTGTTGCCGACGCTCGGGCGCAGCTCCGGCGTCAGGCGCGTGAAGCCGGAGGCGGTCCCGGAAGCGCCCGTGCTGACCGCCACGTACTGCCGGCCGTCCACCGCGTAGGTGATCGGGAAGCCGCTGACCGGCGAGCCGAGGTTGATCTCCCACAGCACCTCGCCCGTTTCGTCGTCGTGGGCGCGGAAGCGGCCGTTCGTGTCGCCGCCGAACACCAGTCCTCCGCCGGTCGCGACGAGAGACATCGTCGCCGCGCGCTGCTCGTAGAGCCACTCCGTCGCGCCGGTCTCGGCCGAGATCGCCTGGATGGTGCCGAGCTGATCGGTGCCCGGCGCGAGCTGGTGGCGCAGCGCCAGGGCGTAGTGGATGCGCGCCTCGCGCGTAGCCATCATGCGGGCGCAGGTGTTGCGCAGCGGCATGTACATCCGGTTGGTCCGCGGGCTGTAGGCGCCGGCCTCCCAGTCCTTGCCTCCGAACCAGGTCGGACAGGTCAGCACCTCCTGCCCCTCGGCGGTGAAAATGAGCTCCGCGTTCTCGGTGACCGCACCGGTCGCGCCGTCGATGGCGCTGATGACGTTCTGCGTCACCGTCGGCCGCGCCCACAGGAACTCGCCCGTCTCGCGGTCGAGCGTGTAGACCACGCCGGTCTTGCCCGGAATGCCGGTCAGCACCCTGCGCACTTCGCCGCGATTGAGCCGGGGGTTGATCCAGCTCACCGCCGCCGGGTCCGGCGCCACGGCGGTGTCGACCAGCAGCCGCTCGAAGGGGTGATCGAGGTCCCAGTGATCGTTGAGGTGCTGGTAGTACCACACGATCTCGCCCGTGTCGCCGTCGAGCGCCAGCGTCGAGTTGTGGTACAGGTAGTTGTTCTCGATCCCGCCGAGCAGGAACTTGGGCGCCGGGGACGTGACCGACGTGCCGACGTAGACCAGGTTCAGCTCCGGATCGTAGCTCGGCGCCATCCAGGACCCGACGTGCACGCGCTCCTCGTAGGGAACGCCGCCCCACGTCTCGTCCCCCGGCTCGCCGGGGGCCGGCACCAGGCGCGTGCGCCAGACCTCCGCGCCGGTCTCCGCGTCGTGGGCGGTGATCACACAGGCTTCCGGCCCGCCGTGGGGCCGGCAGCTCCGGCCGGAGACCGCCTTGCCGCCGGCGACGATCGGACCCGACGAGTGCCGGGCGGGATTCACGAAGTAGTCGAGGATCTGCGTCTCCCATGCCAGCCGCCCGGTCTCGGCGTCGAGCGCATAGAGGTAGTTGTCGGCGCTGGTGTCGAGGATGCGGTTCCCGTAGATGGCGATGTTCCGGTTGGTCATCGACCCGTTGACGTAGTCGTCGATGTCGTCCGGCAGGTCGCGGCGGTACTCCCAGCGGAGGTCGCCCGTCGCCGCGTCGATGGCCTGGATGACGTCGCTCGGATTCGGCATGTACAGCACGCCGCCGTAGGCCAGGGGCGTCCCTTCCTGGTTGCCGACGCCCAGGGCCCGCGTCCATACCAGGCGCAGCGTGCCGACGTTCTCGCGGTCGATCTGATCGAGCGGGCTGTAGCCCCAGCCGTCCGGCGTGCGGCGCCACGTCAGCCAGTCGCCCGGCGCCGGATCCTCGAGCATCGCGTCGGTAACGGGAACGAACGGCGCGGAGGTTTCGTCCTGCGCGCCGGCGGGAAGCGGCGCGAGTGCCAGGAACACCGCCGCCGCAAGCAGGGCGTCTCGCCCGGCAAGACCACTCGGTTGCATGTCAGCCTCCGTTCCGCTGGGCTTCCACCAGCGTGCTCACTTCTTCGGCCAGCTCCACGAACGCCCGGTCGGCCGCCTCGATCACGCAATGCATACCACAGGCTACTGCGCCAAGTCGCCTATCTTCATGTGGACCGTCCCGGCCGGGGCGACCAGGGGCGTACTGTCGGCGCGCGTCTGGAAGGGTCAACCGGAAACCGGAGGCGCCATGGGGACCTGGCGCCCGACCGGCTCGCCGCTGGCGGCCGCGCCCGCGAGCTCCCCGTCCACGATCGGCCGAGCCGAAGGAAAGGCCGTCGCGCCGGTCACCGCGCCCGAGCCATCCGGCGCGCGACGCGAGTCTCCTGGTGATCGAAGGCCGGCTCGTACGTCCCGATCTCCACACGGGTCATGCCCGCGGCCAGGCAGCACGCCCGCCACTGTTCGTCGATGATGGACACCATGCTTGACAGCATGACCACGGCGGCCTTGCGTTCGATGTCGAAGAAGGGAGCGGCGTCTACCGCGGCCTCGATGGAAGCTGCGTTCCCGCTGATCTCGCTGATGCCGGTCTCCAACTGACGCTGACAGTGCGGCTGGGGGTTGATGTCGAAGGCCGGCGACAGCACCCAGAGCCCCCCGCCGGCATGCAACAGCCCGTGGTTCTTCAAGTGATCGTCGTTGTTCGACACGAGAATCGTGAACAACATCCTTCGAAAGAGCTCGGTCAGTTGGACCCGCGGGTCCAACGCATGCGCCCGCAGCGCGTCGGCGATGTCCGTGTAGTACGCCCCTGTCCCGGTCTCCGCGCCGAGGAACGATTGCGCGGAGAGATAGTGGACCCTGTCGCCCGCGACGCGGTCGAACCGGTCGACAAGCGCTACCGGCCGGTCCGTGTCGCCGAGCTCGATGCGGGCCGACGCCGCGTTCACGCCGGCGGCACGCGCCAGCCCCAGCGCCGCCACCTCGGCCCTTTTCTATCGGCATCGTGTCGTCGTCGGACGTGAACTTCGCGATCGTCAGGTTGCCGCGCTCGTCGCGGACGCTCGCCTTGGGCCTTGCGCCGCCAAGCGAGCCGGCGCTCCCCAACAGCCGTTCCCACGCGTCCGGATCCCGGTTCAAGTCGTCGGCGCCCAGGCCGGTCAGGCGCCGCAGCTCGTCCAGCTCGGCCAGGCGCGGAGTCGGCGGATACGTTCGCGCCAGCGGCCGACCCTCCTCGTCCAGATAGCGGAGGGCGCCCTGTCGGGTCGCATCGTCCGCCGCCAGCAGGTAGTCCAGCTCCGTGAGCACCCCGGACGAGGCCTTGCGGATGAGACCACGCCCCCAAGAATCCGGCGCACCGTCGGCGATCGGTCCCGGCAAGGCAGAGCGGGGGCGCTCTCGCGACGCACTGGAGTAGAAGGGCGTTCCGGCCAGCGGCATCGTCGCCGGGGAGATGGCGAAGGCCCCCCGCTTCTCCAGCCACTCCGGGGCGTAGCGGAACATGCACGCCTCGCGCCGGCCGTCGCACTCGAACACGATCTCGCCGACCGGATGCAGCGCTTCACCAAGCGCCACCCGCACGCGCCGCGTCGTCTTGGCCATGGCGGGTAACGCTATCCGAGGGAACGAGGCCTCGGCCGGCGGATGCGCCGCGGGAGGCTGTCGACGTCGAGCATCAGGCCGGTATCGTCTCGCGAGACGTCCAGGATCTCATCGAGGCGGTGCAATTCACCCAGCGCCAATAGCGCCATCGCGAACGCCCCGATCGAGACGCCGGCCTCGCCTTTCTCGAGTCTCATCAGCGTGCCCTGCGACACGCCCATGCGCGTTGCGAAGTCCGCCACGGGCAGGCGCCGCTTCCGGCGGGCGATGCCGATATCGCGGCCGAGCGCACGGAGCGCGCGCTGGACCGAGGGAGGGTGGACTCTAGGCCCCATAAGAATCAATATATTGCATTCTAATACTCATAAATCAGCATATACAGTTGCTACAGAAGGCCGCTGACGTCGGCGGTCCTTGCCCCAGACCTGACAGGCGAGACCGCCATCGATGAACGGGCGGCACCGCATCGCCCCGTCAGTGTCTGGGGCGCACGCGGTTCCCGGCGGTCAGGAGCATCTCATCGGCCGGCTCCCCGTCAACGAGCAAGCCCGAGAAGCGCACCGGCAGACCCATTCCTTCCCAGAGCTCTCTCGAGTCCTGCAAGTGGAAATGCAGATGCGGCTCGGTGCTGTGGCCGCTGTGCCCGCAGCGGCCGATCACCTGTCCGCGGGTCACCCGGTCGCCGGGCGCGACGGTGACGCTGCCCCGAATCAGGTGGGCGTACAACGCGAACTCTCCCTCCGCGTGCTCGATGAGAACGTGATTGCCCACGAAGCTGCGTGCCGTGAAGTCGCAGATGCCCCAGCCGAGGAACGCCTGGCGTACCCGGCTCTCCAGGCGAACGACGGTGCCGTCGGCCGCCGCCAGGATGTCCTGCCCGTAGCAGAAGTAGTCCGCGGCGCGCGTGCCCCGACCCGTGTGGCGTTCGAACGCCTCGTTCGCCTGCACGAAGTCGAGCGCGAAGCGCTGGCCGAGCACGTCCCACGAATGCGAGGTCTCGGGTGTGGCGCCGCCATTGCACAGCAGCCACTCACCCTCGAAAGGCAGCGTGTAGACAGCCCTGGTCTCGTAACCCCGGCAGTCGTCCCCGCTGCGCGTCTCCCGCGCGACCAGGGCCGAGTCGCCTTCGGACTGGCGAACCATCTCCAGGACCTGGAACGGATTGAGGAGAATCAACCACTGAGTCCACGCCCACACTGTGTCGGGGGCGCGCGGCCCGAAACGTCCGATCGGGCCGGAGATCGGCCAGCTCTCACGCAGGTCCGGCGCATCCGCCGACTCCGACCCGCGCGCCGGCCCGCGCAGCCTCCCCACCACCCACCGCGACGTGATGTAGATCGCCAGGACCGCCAACAGCGGCGGACGGACATCAAGGACCAACTGCGCGAGACCCGCGATGAGCGCGGTCGCGCCGAGCGCGATGAGCACGTTGACAAGTCGCATGGACCGGTGGTCCCCAAATCACACAGCGGGTGATACAATGTAGATTGCCTACTATACATGTAACACAATGGCGCTCAACATCAGGAACGCGGAAACCGAACGGTTGGTGGCGGAGCTGGCGCTGCTGAGCGGGCGGACCAAGACCGAGGCGGTGGCCGAGGCTATTCGAGACCGTCTGGAGCGGCTCAGGCGTGAACGCAGCGGACGCTCGCTGGCCGACGAGCTCGACGAGATCGGGCGGCGCTGCGCGAAGCTCCCCGTACGTGACGGACGCCCCGCGAACGAGATCATTGGGTACGACGAGTACGGCGTTCCCCGCTGATGGTCATCGATACGTCGGCGTTTCTCGCGATTCTGCAGGACGAGCCCGACCGCCGCTCCTTTACCGAGGCGATCGGGGCGGCGGCCGTGCGGCGGACTTCGGCCGCCACTTTCGTGGAAGCGTCGATGGTCCTGCAGTCGCGTTACGGAGCGGAAGGCGTCCAACGCCTGGACATGCTGCTGGAGACCGCGCGCATCGAGGTGATGACGGTCGATCCGGCTCAGGCCCGGATGGCGCGGCGGGCGTTCGTCGACTTCGGGAAGGGACGACACCCGGCCGGACTCAACTACGGCGACTGCTTCACCTACGCGCTCGCCCGCCAGCTCGGCGAGCCGCTCCTCTGCAAGAGCGACGACTTCGCGCAAACGGATCTCGACCTGGTCCTGCCACCGGCGCCGACTCCGTAGGGGCGGGCAGCCACCCGATCGATCGCTCAGTCGGGCGAGCGCACCGCGAACTTCTGCACGCGCCCGCTGAGCTGCGCGGCGAACACCCCGCCGTCGTGCGAGACGGTCATCCCGTGGCCACCCCCGCCGCCCGTCAGCTCGGCCAGGATCTCGCCGTCCAGCGTGCGCAGCGCGCCGCCGGCCCAGATGCGCTGCTCCCTTGTCACGAAGAGCGCCTGCACGCCGGTGAGATCCGTCCACTGGTCGAGGAACTTGCCCTCGGCATCGAAGACCTGAACCCGGCGGTTGTCGCGGTCGACGGTGTAGACGCGGCCGTCGCCGGCCACGGCGACCCCGTGCGGCAGGCCGAACTGGCCCGGCCCGGCGCCCCGCGAGCCCCAGTCGCCGAGATAGCGCCCCTCCTTCGAGAACCGCACGATGCGGGCGTTGCCGTACCCGTCGCTCACGTAGATGTCGCCGTTGGGGGCGAAGGCGATGTCCGTGGGCAGATTGAACGTGTCGTGGCCGGCGCCCGGGACCCCGGGCGTGCCGAGGTGCATCAGCACCTCGCCGGTCTCGCGCAGCTTGTAGACCGCGTGGCCGGGCGCGTCCACGACCCACACGTGGCCTTCCGGATCGACGCGGATGGCGTGCGCGCCGCAGGCTTGACAGCCCGCCGGGCCGTAGACGGCGGTGTAGCCGGACGCGCCGGGCGCCCGGTCCTCGGGAGCCACCCCCATGACCTTGCCGTTGCTGAACAGCCCCTCGCCCCAACCTCGCACGAAGGTGCCGTCCGGCTCGAACACCAGGATCGGCTGGGCCCCACGGTGCAGTACGAGAATGTTGCCGTCGGCGCCGGTGGCCACGGCGACCACCTGGCCGAAGTTCCAGGCCGAAGGCGTGCCGGCGGCGGTCGTGGCCAGCTTCGGCCACACGGAGACCTCGGTGTAGTTCGCGGCCGACTGCCAGGCCGGC
Organism: Acidobacteriota bacterium; assembly: GCA_009861545.1. NCBI lineage: Bacteria > Pseudomonadati > Acidobacteriota > Acidobacteriota bacterium. Next base: position 75,897 of record VXME01000160.1, read on the forward strand.
ACGGCCGCCACGGCGGCGAAACCGACGACGGCGAAGACGACGGCGAACCGGCGAACATTGTGCTTTCTCACGGTTGCCCTCCGCGGCAATGGGCCCGGCCTGCGGCCGGGCCGGAACCACTCTCCGAGCGTGCGCTCCCCCGGGGGGGTGCTCAATCCTCCTCGGGCAGGGCGAACACGAAGATGCCGTTGCCCTGGCGCGGGTTGCGCTTCTCCGGAATCAGGTCGGCCGGGATGATGCTGGTCCAGCTCGAGCCGCCCAGCGGGCCGCCCGCGCCGAAGGCGATGTACTGCCTGCCGTCGACCGCGTAGGTGATCGGATAGCCGTTGGCCATCGTCGTCAGCCGGCTCTGCCAGAGCTGCTCGCCGCTCGCCGCGTCGTAGGCGAAGACGTGCCGCTCCCAGTCGCCGACGAAGACCAGACCCCCGCCCGTCGTCAGCGCCGCCGTGTTGTACGGGACGCGGAGCCGGTGCTTCCACAGCGCCTCGCCGGTCCGGATGTCGAGCGCCTGGAACTCGCCGAGCTGACCCGGCGCGTCCGGATGGAAGTGGTTCAGCCGGCCCCGCACGCCGCCCGTGCCGCCGCCGCCCGGCCGCTGCTCCACCGGCCCGAACGCGGCCGTCTCGCACTGCAGGTTCAGCGGCACGTACAGCGCGCCGGTGTCGGGGTGGTAGGCCATCGCCCGCAGTGCCTTGAAGCCGCCGGTGCTCGGGCAGAAGAAGAGCATCTCGCCCACGCCCGAGACCATGCCCTCGCGATAGGTGAACTCGCCGGTCTCCGGATCGATGTCGGCCAGGTTCTGGTAGCCGAGATCGACGGCCTTGGTGAACGCCCCGGTCGTGCGGTCGAGCTCCCACAGGATGCCCAGCTTGCCCATGCTGAACACCGACTGCCGGCCGTCGTAGTCGATCAGGATCCGCTCGAACGTCTCGTCCATGTCGTGGCTGTCGCCGGGGATGTGCTGGAAGAACCAGCGCATCTCGCCGGTTTCCGGATCGAGGGCCAGTGTGGAGTTGCTGTACAGGGCGTCGCCGTCGGTGCCGCGGGCGTCCCGCGACCACGGCTTGGCCTGCGCCGTGCCGTAGTAGACGAGGCGGGTGACCGGATCGTAGGCGCCGGGGATCCAGGCGTCGCTGCCGGCGCGGAACAGCAGCGGGAGGTCGCCCCAGGTGTCGCCGCCGCGCTCTCCCGGCCGGGCGATGGTCGACGTTCGCCACATCAGGCGCCCGGTGCGGCCGTCGACGCCGACGATGTAGCAGGTGTCCTCGCGGAACCGCTCGCAGCCGCGCAACCCAGCCACGACCGTGCCGTCGGCGATGACCGGCCCGCTCGAGAACCCGTAGCCGTCGTGGTCCGGCGCCACGTCGGTGTCCCAGCGCTCCTCGCCCGTCCGCGCGTCGAGGCCGACGACATGCGCGTCCCGGGTATTGAGGATGATCAGGTCCTCGTAGATCGCGAGGCTGCGCATCTGCGCGGCGGGCCGCAGCCGCTCGTCCATCTCGCGCCGGTACTCCCAGATGAAGTCGCCGGTTCCCGCGTCGAGGGCCTGCACCACGTTGCCCGGGTTCGCGATGTACATCACGCCGTCGTGCACGATCGGGGTCGTCTGCGACACGCCCGGCTCGAGGCCCCAGGACCAGACGAGCCGGAGATCGCCGACGTTGTCCTGGTCCACCTGGTCGAGGGGGCTGTAGCCCCAGCCGTCCAGGGTGCGCCGCCAGTTGAGCCAGTCGGCGGGATCGGGATCCTGCAGCACGGCATCGGAGACCGGCGTGAAGTCCCGGTCCTGCGCCCCTGCCGGGAACGCGGAAGCGGCCAGCAGGACGGCCGCGACGAGGCAGACGAGATATGCGCGAGAGGCCGGAGACGGCATGAGGCCCTCCTTGAGCTTCGAAGGATGATTTCGCGGGCCTGATTATAGTCGGCGCCCCCGCCGCGGCGGCGCCGGCGAACCTTTTCCGTCCAGGTGCGTTCCTTCTCACGATGACCACGCAGGAGGCCGGCCCGGACCCGCACGCGGCCCTCGTCGAGCGCTGCCGCCGGGGCGACGACCTCGCGTGGGAACAGCTCGTGAGGGACTGCCAGGGACGCGTCTACGGCCTCGCCTGGCACTATCTGCGCAGCGTCGAGGACGCACGGGACGTGACGCAGGAGGCCTTCGTGCGCGTCTACCGGCAGCTCGACGCCTTCGAGGGAGGCCGCTTCCTGGCGTGGCTGCTGCGCATCACGCGCAACCTGTGCATCGATCAGCTCCGGCGCCGGAAGGCGCGCCCGCCGGCGGAGGATCTGCGGGCCGACGAGCACGAGAGCGCGCTGCCGCCGGACGCCGCGCCGAATCCGGAGCAGGCCTGGCTGACCGACGACCGGAAACGAACGGTACACACGGCCCTCGCGCGGCTGAGCGCCGCAAGCCGCGAGATGATCCTGCTCAAGGAGATCCAGGGCCTGCGGCTCGACGAGATCGCGCACCTGCTCGGCCTGCCTCTCGGAACCGTGAAGTCGCGCTCGACCCGCGCGCGGATCGAGCTGGCGAGACAGGTCGTGGCCGTCGACCCCTCGTACGCGCGGACTTCCCGTCCACGGGGATGATGCGATGGACTGCCGCCTCTTCTGCGACCGAATCGAGGCCCTGGTCGACGGCGCGATGCCGGAGGACGAGCGACTGCGCGCCGCGGCGCACGCCGCCGGCTGCCCCGACTGCCGCGCGCTCCTGGCGTCGATGCAGGAAGCGTTCGCGCCGGCGATCGCAGCGCCCGGCGACCTGACCGAGGCGATCCTCGCGCAGACGAGCGGCCCTGCATGCGGGCGGGCACGAGCCCTGCTCGGAGACCTGCTCGACGGCGCGCTCGACGCCGCGGACCAGGACCTGTGCAATGCGCACCTGCGGCACTGCCCCGCCTGCACCGCCATCCTGACCGCCCTTGTACGGTTGGCCGAGGACCTTCCGTCGTTTGCGGCGCTGCCGCCGGATCCCCCGCTCGTGGACGACATCCTCGTTCTCACCCGGCCAGGACGACCGTGGTGGACCGTCTTCCGGGAACGGATGCGGGAAACAGGGTTCCGGCTGCTGGCGCGCCCCCGCGTCGCCTGGGAGGCCGGCTGCGTCGCCGCACTGCTGGTGTGGCTGATCTGCGGTGCCTCCTGGTCGCCGCTACGCGGCACGGCGGTGGCGGCGCAGGCCCTCGTGGAGCGCAGTGCGGCCGGCGCCCAGGCGGCGGGCGCCCGGTCGGTCGCCGCGCTCGACCGTACCGTCGCGGCGCTGCGCGAGGAAACCGTGCGCGTCGCGGCGGACGGCGCGAGCGAAGTGTCCGGTCGGCTCTCGGGCCTGTCCTCGTGGCGCCGCCGGGCGGCGAGCGCGGCGCCGGAGCTCGACCGGCACTGGCGGCAGTTCCTGCAGGCGGTGCGGGACCGCGACCTGTTCGGCGGGGTCGACGCGCTGCACTCGATCGGCCGTGACGCCGGCGCCATGCTGGCGGAGCTGCTGTTCCCGCCGTTCTCTTCGTCCACGACCACCGAGGCCGCGCCAATCCCGGCCGGAAGGAGCAGACCATGAACGGATCCCCGGAGCCTCCGCACACCCCGCCGACCACGGCGCCGGATCGGCCAGCCTCGTCGCCACTTCCCGCGGCGCCGGAGCCCGCCGCGCGGACGACCCCGGCGCCCTCCCGGCCGGCCGGGGAGCGGACGCGCTACGCGCCCCCCCCCGGTGCGACGCCGGGCCTGCAACCCAAGTCGCCCATCATCGCCGGGCTGTTGTCGCTGATGCCCGGCGCCGGCCAAATCTACGTCGGCTACTACAAGGTCGGGTTCATCCACAACGTCGTGTTCGGGACGACGATCGCGTTTCTGGCCGCCGGCGGCGGTCCGTTCCCTGCGCTGCTCCCGGCCATGGCGATCTTCCTGTCCTTCTTCGTCATCTACAACATCGTCGACGCCAGCCGGCGCGCCACCCTCTACAACCTGGCCCTCGACGGCGGTGAAGGCATCGATCTTCCGAACATGGACATGGACATCTCGCTCCCGAGCCTGGGGAGCTCGATAGGCGGCGCCGTGAGCTTGATCGTGCTGGGCGTCGTCCTGCTCTCGAACACGCTGCTGGGCATCCCGCTCGACTGGCTCGCCGCGTGGTGGCCCGTCATCCCGCTCGGCCTCGGCATCCACCTGCTCGTCAAGGCGCTGAGGGAGCGGCAGGCGGGGAATTGAGCGCCGGGGCGCGAACCCGCGAGCAGCAGTGGTGTCTCAGTCCTGGACAACCGGGACGCTGATGCTACCCGACCGGCCGCGTTAGGAGATCCGAATACAGCGCGTAGAACCGCTCCACGTCGAGGTCCAGCATCACTTCGACGTGCCGGCCGTCATCAACGCCACGGGGACCGACGACGGTTGCGCCGGAGTTCGGACCGAACGTCGTGTCGACCGTGATCGACAGCCCCTCGGACGCGGTGACGATGGAGGGCTCGATGAGCCAGGCGGCGGTGATGCAGTCCCAGACGTACGCCGTGGCAGCGGGGTCGCCGTCGAACCGCGGCCCCATGTCGTACCGCATGAGGCGGGTCAACGGTGTATCGACCGCGACGATGCGGTCGAAGCGGGTCTTGTGCAGCGGCGCGTGGTTGGTGATGTCGAGGCCGAACATCACGATGCGCGGAATCGGCGCGGCCAGCACCGCGGCCGCCGCCTCCGGATCGAACCAGAAGTTGAACTCCGCGGCCGGCGTGACGTTGCCGGGCACGCGGGCGTTGCCGCCCATGAAGACCAGGCTGCGGATGCGCGGGGCCAAGTCCGGCCGGCGCCGCAGGGCCAGCGCCACGTTGGTCATGGGACCGAGCGCCACCAGCGTGACCTCGTCCGGGTGACGCTCTATCGCCTCGATCAGGAACGCCACCGCGTCGCTCGATCGCGGCCGGGTCGACGCGAGTCGCCCGCCGTGCGGCGGACGCACCCCGGGCTCGGCCGCGAAGGCGCCCTTGAACCCGATGGGTCCCCACTCGGCCTCCCAGCGGGCCGCCCGCGCCGCGGTGTTGACCAGCGGCGCATGCGCGCCCAGGTGCAAGGGCACGTCCGCGGCCCCGGTCAGCTCCAGCAGGTGGAGCATGTGCTCGGCGCCCTGCGGCACCGTGTGGTTGCCCGCCACGACGGTGATCCCGAGCAGCTCGAAGAGGTCGCGCCGCCGCACGAGCATCGCCAGCGCGGCGGCGTCGTCGTTGAAGACGGCCGAGTCGGTGTCTACGAGAAGTCGGCGCTGCATGTGCCGATCATGGTACAGTCCTTCCCCCGGCGGCTGCGGCGGCCGTCGGATTTGCCGCGGGAGGTGTCACGTGAGCGAGATGGTGACCTTGGCGTTGGCGAACCTGTTCTTCGGGCTGTTCGGCATCGCGGCGGTCGGGATGGCCGGCGCGGCGCTGGTGGGACTGCTCAACGCACTGAGCCCCGGTGCGAGCGACTTCGGGGCCAAGGCGCTGGTCGCCGGGGTGGCGGTGCTGTTCGTGCTCGGCCTGATCACGCTGGCGTCGAACCTGTCGTAGCTTTCGGCGAGCCGCCCACCACCCCGCGGGCGGTGGGCGCCGACGAGCGCACGCGCGGGACGAGCGCACGCCTCACGGGTAGGTGATGAACTCGAGCAGATTGCCGTCGGGATCCCGAATGTAGCGGCTCGTCCCCGTGTCGACCCCGCCGTTGCGCCCGCCCTGCCGGGGCCCCATCTCGATGACCACCGCGCCGATCCGCTCGAACGTCCGCTCGAGGTCGGCCGCGCTTCCGCCCCAGACGATGCAGAAGTCGCCGCACGGCGGCACGGCCCGCGGCGCCCGCAGCGTGAACTCGACGCTCTCCCAGATCTCCGGCCGGTGGAGGTTGATCTTGGCGTCGCCGAAGTGAACCGAGCAGATGCGGTCTCCCTCCATCACGTCGAAGCCGAGGTCGCGGTAGAACTGGAGCATGGCCCCGGTGTTGCGCATGGGGAACGAGACGTGGTCGAACCGGACGAACCCGTCGGACGCCTGGGCGCGACCGACGGCGGCCCCCACGCCGGTTGCCGCCAGCGTGGCGCCCGCACCGACAGCCCGCTTCAGGAAACGGCGACGATCGGAAGCCCGCCCGCGTGTCGCGTGTGATTTCGTGGCGCTCACTGCATCCTCCTGCGCTGATCCACTCTCCAGCCCCTCACTATAGTCCACGGTCCTGCCGCAGCGCCGTGCGCACGAGACGTGGCGGCCCGCGCGGGCCGCACGGCGGGACTCGCGCCGGGACGCGATCGACCGTATCATCGTCTGGCCCCGGCAATCCGTTTCGCAACATTCACGGAGGCCGAGTCGTCTTCTCGTTCTGGAGGGAACGTCCATGAATCGCAGCATGCTCGTCGGCGTCACGTTCGTAGGCGCGGCCGTGTTCATCGCGGGCCTCGCCCCCCGCGCCCAGCAGCCCGTCGACTGGGACGCGGTGGAGATTTCCACGCACCACGTGGCCGGCACCGTCCACTACCTGGCGGGACGCGGCGGCAACATCGGCCTGTCGATCGGCGACGACGGCGTCGTGATGATCGACGATCAGTTCGCGCCGCTGACCGAGCGCATCGTCGAGGCGATCAACGGGATCTCCGACGGCAACATCCGCTACCTGATCAACACCCACGTGCACGGCGACCACGTCGGCGGCAACGAGAACATGGGGCGGTTGGGCGTCGAGATCGTGGCCCAGGACCGCGTGCGCCTGCGTCTGGCCGAACGCCTGCCGGCGATTGCCCTGCCCGTGCTGACCTACAGCGACGCGATCCGGATTCATCTGAACGGCGAGGAGGTCGAGCTGCTGCCGGTGCCGCCGGCCCACACGGACGGCGACAGCTTCATCCACTTCAAGGGCTCGGACGTGCTGCACCTCGGCGACGTGTTCCGGACGGTCGCCTTCCCGGTGATCGACCGCGGCAACGGCGGGACGCTCGACGGGACCATCGAGGCGCTCGGCATCGCGGCCGGCATCGCCGGTCCGGACACGAAGATCGTGCCGGGGCACGGTGTGGTGTCGGGCCGCGAGGACGTCATCGAGTTCCGCGACATGATCATCGACGTCGCGGCACAGGTGACGGCGCTGGTCGAAGGCGGCGCAAGCTACGACGAGGTGCTGGCCGCGGGCCCGACATCCGACTACGAGGCCAAGTGGGGCGACCCGCAGCGCTTCCTCACCGCGGTCTACGGCGAACTGGCCGGAGACTGACAGAGTAGAGTCGACTCAATCCAGGCGGCGCATCTCGAGCGCTGCCCCGGCCTGACGCCAGACCAGGGCCTCGACCGTGCCGCCCTCGACGCGGAACGTGATGCGCGCGTCGCGATCGCGGTAGAAGAAGTCCGTCTCCGACTCCGCGAAGATCGCCGCCGGATCCTGGTCGGTCATCCGCGCGAGCAACTGCTGGCCCTCGCGCGTGATGGCGATGGCGAACCCCGGTTGCTCCTCGTAGCGCCCGACGTAGCGGGCCAGCGTCGCCTCGGGCAACGTCAGCGCGGGACGGGTGGCGGGGTCGGCGTCGACCTCTGCCGAGATCCGGTCGGCGCGCCGCCCGTACCCTTGCTGCTCGAAGACGAGGTGATCGACCCGGCGGGTGTCGGCACGTATGCGGAACGTGATGCGCAGCCCCGACTCCACCTCGACGAACTCCGTCTCCGAGGTAGGCACGAGCAGCCGCGTGCCGCGGTTCGGGGCACGCACGTACAGCCGGTCGTTGTCCACGAGGATGCTCAGGACATAGTTCGCCGACAGTCGGTACTGCCCGACGTACTGCTCCAGCAGCACCGGGTCGACGCGTACCGGCCGCTGCGCGGACGAGAAGGCCGGCGCGAACGCCGCCAGCAACATCAGGCCTGCCAGACGGCGCCGCGCGGAATCGAAGAGCATCGGTACTTGTCCAGACCCGGTCAGGTGAGCGTCGTCCGCGTCGGCATCGTTTCCAGGACGGGGGCTCCTAGTAGCGGAACAGATACGAGAGCTTGCCGAACACGGCGCGGTTCGTCCGCTGCAGCGCCGCGGTGGGAAACAGGAGCTCGTCGATGCGCCGGCCCTGCCGGTAGCGGTCGTCGTAGCCGAGAAACGCCACGGTCCCGGCGTTGATGCGGTAGGTCATCAGCAGGTTGTTGCCCAGCGTCTTGCCGAACGTGTTGTGCTCCAGGATGTAGCGCAGGAGCAGCCGGTCGGTGAACTGGTAGGTGGTGCGCGTCCGGAAGATCTTGACGTCGATCACCTCGAACGCGGCGGTCGGGTCGACGAGCTGGCTGAATATGCCGGTCAGGTCCGACCGCCACCGCGACGACGGCCGGCCGCTGATCAGGAAGTTGCCGGTCGTCGACTCGCCGAGGATCGCGCGCTGGTAGGGACTGGCGGTCAGCGGGTTCGTGAAGCCGTCGTAGCTGTAGAGAATGCCGTCGCCCCGGTTGATGCCGCCGACGATCGAGACGAGGCGCGAGCTGATGACGCCGAAGGCGCCGTACCCGCTCTTCCGGAAGCCGACCTCCTCGAAGCGCTCGAGGTCGCGGTTGACGTTGGCGGTCACCGAGATGTTGTGGCGGAACTGGAAGCTGGCCATGCCCTGGATCTGCTCGTCCTGCAGCACGCCGGTGTGGTCGTACAGCCGCAGGTAGTTGACGGTCGGCCCCCAGGTGATGAGCGTGGACTCCGGCCACCAGCGGTACCCCACGTTGGCGGTCGCCTGCCGCAGGTTCCAGCGGGGCAGGAAGCCGGTCTCGGTCCAGAACTCCGGATCGACGCTGCCGTAGGCGGCGCCGTAGCTCAGGTTCCGCCCCTGGCGCGTGAAGTCGGCCTCGAACGCCGGCCCGCGGAGAAAGCCGTACTCCTCGCTGCGGGTCTCGGAGCCGACGCCCATGAAGCTGAAGCGGTGCGTGCGTCCCAGCCGGAAGCGCGCGTCGACGCCGCCCACCCGGTTGTAGTCGTGCCCGAACTCTCGCGCCGTCATGATGGCGCCCACGTACGACTCGGAGTAGAGGTCGTAGCGCGCCCGCCCGACGAAGGTCTGGGCCGTGGTCCCGAAGCGCGAATCGGCGCTGTCGTCGAAGCGACCGGCCGCCTCGTCGTCCGCGACGATGACGCCGAGCGTGGTCCGGCCGACCTTGCCGGTCAGCTTGCCGCCGAAGCGCGGGTCGACGATGGTCCGCGTGTGCAGCAGCGTGAGCGGCGTGGCGGTCTGGAAGATCTCCTGTCCTTCCAGGAAGAACGGACGCTGCTCGGGATAGAAGAGCGCGAAGCGCTGGTTCGTCTCGATCTGCGGCTGGTCCGACTCGATCTGCGAGAAGTCGGGGTTGTAGGCCATGTCCGCGGTCAGGTTCGGCGTGATGCCGTACTTGACGCTCACCCCGAGGTCGCCGAACGGATCCTGGTTGTCGAACGCCCCGTTGGACGTGTCGAGCGCGCCGAGCCGCGCGCCGGTCAGCTCCGGCAGGATCTCCAGATTGCGGCTCTGCGACAGGTCCGAGAGCCCCTCCAGGATCCCGAACTGCGTCAACTGTCCCGCCACCCCGCGCGAGATCGGCGACCAGGACTGCGCCTCGGACTTGCCGCGGATCACGCGGGTGATCTGGAAGCCCCAGCGCCGCCCCCCCTCGCCCGCCAGCGCGGGATAACGGAGGCTCTTGAACGGGATCGCCATCTCGGCCGTCCAGCCGTCATCGACCATCCGTCCGCGCGTCTCGTAGAGGGCGTCCCACGACCGGTCGCCGCGGATGCCGAACTGCCCCGAGTTGCTCAGCCCGCTGCCGCCGCCGCTCGACCGCCCGCCCCGGCCGCCGCCGCTCGACCGCGACTGCTGCGGCGACCGGCTGCGCGACGCGCCCCGGCTGCCGTCGGCGTTGACCAGCTCGTCGCTCTGAACGCCGTAGCCGTTCACGCTCAACTGGTATGCCCGCTGCTGGTCGAGGAACGGATCGAACAGCACGGACATGCGGTCGTCGCCGCCGATCTCGTCCCGGTCCGCCCGGTTGGCCCGGATCATCCCCGGATCGGTGTAGTGGACGTGAAACCCGAAGTAGAGGTGATCACGGTCGTACGCCATCCAGACCTCGGTCTCCTCCGTGCCCGGGGCGCCCTCCACCGGCGCGATCTGGACGAAGTCGTCGATGTACGTCGCGGTCTCCCAGACCGCGTCGTCGAGCCGGCCGTCGAGGTTCGGCGGCTGCGCGGCACGGCCGATCGTGACGCGCCGCCGCGCGATCGGCACCGCGGCGAACCCGCCGCCGCGCCGCGGCTCGGACACCGTGGCCGTTCGACGGGGCTGGCTCGCGCCGTCCACGGCGCCGCCGAGTCCGTTGCCGTTACCGTTGCCGGCGGGAGACAGCGCCGCCCCCGCCTCGCCGAGATCGAGAACACCGGTCACGCCGGTTCCGCCGGCGGCGGCGTTTCCCGGCCGGCCGCGGCCGCCGGCGAACGGTCCCGCGCCGCCCAGGTCAGGGACCACGTCTTCGCGATCGGCGCCGTTCGCGATGGAATCGACGCGCCCGGCCGCGAGACCGGGCACCCGCCCGCGATCCGCCGGGTCCGCATCCGGCGAGCGAGTGGGCGCGAACGCATCCGCGAGCGCCGCAACGATCCGGTCCTGTGCGTCGAACAGGTCCGCGAGATAGCCGTCGACCCTGGTGTGCCGGCGCACCATCCCGGTAGTCGCGTCGACCAGCCGCGCGGTTATCCGCAGCCGGTCTCCGACCCGTTGATAACCGCCGGCGACCAGCCACCGCGCACCGAGCATGCGGCCGGCGGCGAGAGCCTGCCCGTCACTCGCGGCACGGCCCGCGCGCGCAGGCCCCGCCGACCCGTCATCGACGACCACCGGCACGCCCAGGTTCCGCAGATCGCTCGACACGGTCTCGGCGATGCCCGCACCAATCCACTCGTCCGCAGCCTGCCGACTGAGGTTGGCGAACGGAACCACCAGGACCACGTCCACGGGCTGCGCGGCCGGCGCCGCCGGAAGCCCGAGACCGAACCAGCCCAGCACGGCCGCGGCGACCAGTGGGACCCGGCGCACACGCTCACGGTATCGGCAACCACACCTCATGGGACAACGCCTGTGGGGAACAGGCAAGTCTAGTCGGACGCAGCGAAGACGGCAACGTCGGGGCAGGCGCTCAGCCGACCGGCGCCAGCAGCGGCCTGTCGACGTCGACCGCGCCGATGCGCGTCCAGCGGTCCGCGCCGTGCCGAGCCTCGCGGCCGCGCCGCGCCGGCCGGGTCGGCAGATGCCGGTGGTTCGCGGTCTCCGCGAACGGTGACGCGGCCTGCGGCGCCCCTGATAGAATGGGCGCATGTCTGCCCATTGCGCACGGCGTGACCGGCACGTCATCCCCACCATCGGCGGCCGTCTCTTCGCGGCGATCGTGGTTGGAGGGTTGAGCTGCCTGGCACTCGGCTTGCCCGCCGGCGCGCGGCAGGCGGAGACCTGGGAGCCGCTCGTGACCTCGCGCGGGACCCGCGCTTTCGACGTCGAGTACGAGTTGTGGTACTACGTCAACGTCGTCTTCGAGTCGGAGGTCGAGCGAACCGCGGACGGCTACGAGTACCGTTACCGGCTCACCAACAAGGGCGACACCTCGGTGCGCGTCGAGTGGCGCGCGCTCGAGGAGAGCGCATTCGGCGAAGCGGTCGACGACATCGCGGAGCTGCGGATAGGTCCGCTCGACGCGGGTACGGTTTCCGACTGGCTGGTGCTGACGAGCGGCTCTCCACCGACCGTCAACGAACGGCCCGCCCGCATGCTCGGGAACGCCCCTTCCGGGAACGAGTCCGTCCAGTTCGCCGGACCCGCCCCCGCCTACGTGCCCCAGTAGCGGGATTTCCGCCCGCTCGGTGTCCCGCGGTCGGGGATCGGCCGGGCGCCCCCGCGCCGCCTCCGTGGCCAGGCGGCGGAATCATTCTATCGAGACCCCTTCTGCCTCCAGCACCTCGCGCGCCAGCCTGAAGGCCTCGACGCCGGCCGGGATGCCGCAGTAGACCGCGACCTGCAGCAGCGTGTCGCGGATCTCGGCCACGGTGCAGCCGTTGCGCAGCGCGCCCCGGACGTGCGCCTTGAACTCGGCGCTCCGGTTGAGGGCCGAGATCATCGCGAGGTTGATCAGGCTGCGCTCCCTGTCGGTCAGCGTGGGCCGCCCCCAGACCTTGCCCCAGCAGTACTCCGTCACGAGCTGTTGGAACTCCTCGTTGAACGCATCCGCCCCGGCCACGGCGCGGTCGACGTAGTCGTCGCCCAGCACGCGCCGCCGGATCGTCATTCCCGCGTCGTACAGATCCCTGCTCATGAGTGCCTTTCGCCCCGCTCGCTCAGCGGCGGTCGAACAGGAACGTCGCCCCGCTCGCTCAGCGGCACGTGAAGTTCCCCGCGACCCAGTTTGCGGGGTCGTCGGCGCCCCCGTCCGGACCGGTGTATACGGCGCGCTCGGGGTAGGCGCAGATCGGACGCTCATTGTCGACGACCCCGCCCGTGGCGTGCGTGGCGATGAGCGCATCGGGCGCGGCGCCGCGCTCGACCCAGTCGACCAGCGGCCTCAGCCGGTCCCAGGTGTCCGGCCCCGCCCCGCCCCGACAGTGGTTCATCCCGGGCGCCATGAACAGACGCGCCCGCTCGCGGGCCGCCGACACGTCCCCGCCGAAGGTGGTGTCGACGACGTCCTCGTAGTAGGCGGCCGTGGGCTGCGGCACCACCAGGGCATCGGCCCACCCGTGGTAGAGGATCAGCTTGCCGTCCTGCCCCAGGAGGAACCGCGACAGATCCGGATCCACCGCGTCGGTGATCCCCTTCATCAGATCGCCCCTCCCCGCGGTCACGTCGGCGATGTCGAACTCCCACCACGCCCATTCGGGCGGCGTGACGTTGCGGTCCAGCTCCACCGTGGTGTCGAGGAGGTCCGCGGGCGGAACGCCGGGATCGTTCTCGTAGAACAGGTAGTTGAGGTGGTCGCCGCCCAGGCGCACCGCGCCCGGCGCGAACCGGTTGCCGGTATAGGGAATGAACAGGCCTGCCCATTGGCGCTCGGAACCGAACGGCTTGCCGGCGTAGATCGGTTGGCCGTCCCGATCGCGCGGCCCGGCGTGGAAGTCCTCGATGGTCCGTATCTGCGCCGCCGTGAAGCAGCCTTCGCCATCCCTGCCCTCCGGACAGCGATGCGCCGCCAGGTCGCGGTCCGGCTCGAAGTCGCAGGCGACCGGGTCGTCGATGACCCCATCCCGCACCCCGTCGTCAGCGTCGCAGGCCGCGAGCACGGCGTCGGCCAGCAGATCGATCTTGCGGACGCTGTCGAACCGGCCGTCGCCGTCGGTGTCGAACGCGAGCGCCCCTGCGAAATCGTCGCGGAACATCCGCTGCAGCAGCCAGACACGGACCGCGTTCATCCCCTGGTAGTGGTTCGCCGGCGCCCCGGCCACGATGCCGTCGAAGTCCGTCGGGTAGCGCTGCGCCTCCATCAGACCCTGCCGGCCGCCAGTGGAGCAACCCTCGAAGTAGGAGTAGGCCGGATCGTCGCCGTAGTAGCTGCGCACCACCGTCTTCGCCGCGGCCACCGTCAGGTGCACTGCACGGTAGCCGAAGTCGATCTCGGCCTGCCGGTTGTCGTAGGCGAACGACGAGCCCGGCTCGGCCCCGTTGTCGTGGCCGGTATTGCTGTTGGCCACCGCGTAGCCCTCGTCGACGCGGTGGTCGGCGTAGTCGAGATCCCCGTCCTTGCCGCCGTCTCCCCACTTGAGGAACCGGCCGTTCCAGTCGGCCGGCAACGGCAACTGCACGTGGAAATGGATCGCAGGCGGCAGGATGCCGCGCACGTAGCAGTAGGAGACGCCGCCGGCGGTGGTGGACAACCCTGCGTGGGTGATGGTCAGGTTGCGCAGATGCAAGAGCGCGTCACAGGCGGCGTGGTCCGGGGCCGCAGCGCCGGCACGAACCTCCTGAACCGAAGCGCCGGCCGGTGCGCCCGCGGCCGCAATCGCGCCGGGATGGCCGATCGCGACGAGAAACGCCGCCAGGAGCACACGTCTCGTCTGTTGCATCGGAAGTCTCCTCCCCACCACCGCTTCGAGCTTCGGTTACGTGGTCAAGACCGGAGGCGGCCGCGGAATTCATCGGAACGGCAACGAAGGCCTGCCCACGCCGGTCACGGGCAGGCCTTCCCGAATTCACGGCCAAGCGGGCGGCGCGCGCGTGGCATGTCGCCGGCCGCGATTGCAGCCGTGCCCCGAAGCGCCCGGCCCGCCAAGCCTCGCCTACGGCTCCGCTTGCCGCCCAACCGGGCCTGACCAGGAATCTGCGCCGCTCTACGGCGCAGACTCCTAGCGCAGCGCCGGGTCCGGCCGTCCCATCAGCTCGGTGAAGCCGGCCCCTTCGCTCGGGACGAGCTTCTGCACCCGGCCCTGGACGCTGTCCGCCCCGTAGAAGTTGCGCTCGGCGTCGACGGAGAACTGGTGCAGCTCGCCGAACTGCCCCGCTGAGTCGCCGTCGGCTCCGAACTCGTACAGCGGGTTGCCGTTCCAGTCGAGCTTGACCATCCGCGTCGGCCCGTTGTCGGCAATCCAGACCTCGTAGCCGGTGGCGTAGATGTCGCTGGCGGACTCGAATCCCGGCCAGGTGGCGACCGGCGAGATGTTCGGGTGGTACCAGGTCGAGCGGGTCGTCTCGTTGAATACCTGCACCCGGTCGTTGTCCCGGTCGGCGACGTAGATCCGGCCGATGCTGTCGGTGGCCACCGCGTGGACCCCGTTGAACTGACCCCGTTCGTTGCCCTGCACGCCCCACGAGGTAACGAAGTTGCCCGCCGCGTCGAGCTTGACGACGCGCGAGTTGCCGGAATCACCGACGAAGATGGAACCGTCCTCGAGGAACGCCATGTCCCGCGGACTGTCGAAGTGGGTCTCGTCGCTGCCCGCGCCACCCGCGCCGAGCGACATCACGAGCTCCGAACCGTCATTGGAGAAGGCGTGCACCTGGTGGTTCGTCTCGTCGACCACCCACACCTTGCGATCCGGATCGAAGGGGTTGATCTTGATCTTGTGCGGGCCGGCGCCCCCCTCGAACATCTCGTCCCACTGCGTCCAGGCGTCGATCAGGTTGCCGTCGCCGTCGACCACGAAGATGGAGTTGCGCCAGACGCGGTTCTCGCCCGCCTCGAGCGCGTTCAGGCCGATCGAGCCGACATAGCCGGTGAACCCGTCCGGCACCGGGTCCGGCAGGCGGATCTCGCCGCTCTGGGCGATGAAGATGCGATCCGGCGACTCGGCGAACACGCCCGTGGCCGATCCGAACGCGTACCCCGCCGGCGCGAACGGCTTCAGCCAGCCGTCGACCGCCTCGTACGGACCGGAGACCTGCGTCAGCAGGGCCGGTCCGGCGAACAGGCCGGACGCGACCACCACGGCAATGACGAGAAGAGACTTACGCATGGTTCACGCTTCCCTTTCCTTCGAGAGTGTTCCTGGCGTCCCAAGCTCCCCGGCGGTCGGATCTTCGTGCGCGCAGCACGTCCGGGCGACGCCGTGCCGCACCGTACCCCCGGCACCGTGCCCCGCAACCGCGCGGACCATAAAATATACAACCGTGCAGCTTGTTTTTGAACAGATCCGCACCGGTGGAGACCGGAACTTCGGCTACCTCCTCGGCGACCGCGACGCGCGGGCCGCCGTCCTGATCGACCCCTCGTACTCACCGGCGGTGCTGGCCGAGCGGGCCGCCGCGCAGGGACTCGAGGTAACGCACGTCGTCAACACCCACGGACACCCCGACCACACGGAAGGAAACGCCGAGGCCGTGCGTCTGACCGGGGCGGCGGTGGCCGCGCATCCCGCCTGTCCGGTCGACCCCGGCGTCCGGCTCGACGACGGGGCGCTGCTGTCGATCGGCGCGCTGGCCCTCGACTGCCTCCACGTGCCGGGGCACGCAGCGGACCACCTCGTCCTCTTCGAGCCGACGCACCGGCTGCTCTTCACGGGAGACCTCGTGTTCGTGGGAAAGGTGGGCGGCACCGGGAACGACGAGGACGCCGCGACCGAGTGGAACAGTCTTCAGCGTGTCATGGACACCTTTCCGGACGACGCCACCGTCTGGCCGGGCCACGACTACGGCGTGCGGCCAAGTTCCACCCTGGCGCTGGAGAAGCGGACCAATCCGTTCCTGCTGTGCGCGGATCTCGATGCGTTCCTGGAGCTGAAACGCGACTGGCCCGCGTTCAAGGCCCGGCACGGCCTGAAGTAGGCAACGTCGCTCCGACCCCGCCGTCTCGGAGGGCGGTCATGACGCCGGACCGAATGACGACGCTGTTCTTCGAGCTGTTCAGCGGACTGCCCCGGCAGGGACCCGGAGACACCGCGAGCACGCTCCGGGCCCTGGCGCTCGTGCCCGGCGTCGGCCCGCGGACGCGCGTGCTCGACATCGGGTGCGGCACCGGCTGTCAGACCCTGGTGCTGGCCCGCAACACGGCGGCTGGCATCGTCGCCGTCGACAACCACCCGCCGTTCGTCGACGCCCTGAATCGTGCAGCGGATCGCCTCGGCGTCGCGGATCGGCTGGAAGCCCGCGTGGCCGACATGCGGAAGCTCGACTTCGCCGACGGCTGCTTCGACCTGATCTGGTCCGAGGGCGCGATCTACAGCATGGGCTTCGAAGCAGGCCTGCGCGGCTGGCGCCGGCTGCTCGCACCCCGCGGACACATCGCCCTGACCGAGGTGTGCTGGAGAAAGCCGTACCGGCCCGCCGAATGCGCGGCGTTCTGGCAGCGGGAGTACCCCGCGATCCGCGACGCGCCAGCCCTTCTGGAGGCCATCGATGCGTGCGGGTACGACACGGTGGGCCATTTCCCGCTCCCCGCGTCGGCCTGGTGGGACGACTACTACCGACCTCTCCAGGCGAACGTGACCGCCTTCCGCACGCGCTACGCCGACGCGCCGGACGCCCGGGATCTGGCGAACCAGTGTCAGCACGAGATAGACGTCTGGCGCGCCTACGCGGATTTCTACGGTTACGAGTTCTTCGTGCTGCGTGCCCGTTGAAGAGATGCCGCGGCGCCGGGCACGCGCGGTCCGACCGCGGTGGACTGGTCAACCCGAACGCGCGGCATACGGCGTGTCGGCCTCGCGCACCCGCACGCTGGCGCGCTGCCGGCGACGGACGATACGGGCGACGGCGTCGATTCGCTCCTGCGCAGTCATGCTGAACCGCACGCCGTCCACTGCCTCGCAGACATCGTCGGACGTGAGACCGCCGAGGAGGTCCGAAGCGGGAACTGGGCGCGGATCCGTTCCGGCTCGAAGCGCGAGCAAGTCGACGCGCAGATCGCGGGTCCCCTTTCGGCCATGCAGCCGCCATAGCTCACGCACACCCAGCTCCGCGTAACGTCCAATCTTGCCTTCGTCGGCGCTGGTGATCTCCACCTCCACCACCAGATCGGGTGCTGTCCGTTCCAGGAAGGCATCCGCCGCCGCATCGCCTTCGAGGAGTGCCGCCTGATAGCCCCGGGCGCGCTCGCCGACGTAGAAGGCGCAGTCCGGCTCCATCCCCGTGCCGGGCGGCTCTGCCGGCCCCCGGAGACGGGTCGAGAGCAGTCCCTTCGAAGCGCCTGTCACGGCCGACGCGGCGGTGTCGACGACATGCACGAGGATCTCGGCCAGGTTCTCGTGCAGTCGTGAGGGCGTCATCAACGTGATGAAACCCCGAACGGGATCGAGGCAGACCCGCGGAAACCAACGGTTCCAGTCAATCGCCGCGAGCGCCGTCACCGTCGCGGCATCGGCGCGGAGAACATGAATGGTGGAACCCAGCGGCCCGGTGTGCATCGTCGCGTCGTGGTCCATGATCCGTGAGGTCTGCGCTGAAATACCGGACAGCAGCCTTCGCCGGAAGGGTGCGCGCTAAAGTCGGCCCGCGCGCTGCGGCTACGGCTCCAGCGCCGCTGGCTTCAGGCGGAACCCGCCCTCCGGGTCCGGCTCGCGATAGACCGCGTGACACGCGTTGCAGGTCGCCTGCACCTCGGCGGCGAAGCCCGAGGCGGCCGCGGCGTCGACGACGTCCGCCGACATCGCCGCGTCGAGGTCGTCCATCGCGCCGACGGCGGTCCGGACGAAGCCTATGCCGTCCGCCCGCTCGTGCTGGCGCCAGAAGGTGATGGTGGTGGCGAGCTGCTCGCGCGCGCGCGCGAGCCGCTCCTTCGCCGCGGGGTAGTCGGCCGCCTCGAGAGCGCGCACCGCCGCGGCGAAGTTCGGGCCGAGCGTCTCCATGGTGCCGGCCAAGTGATCGGCCGTGTAGATCGGGTAGGGTTTCGGACCGTCCTGCGCGCGCAGCCCCGCACCGGCCGACACCGATACCGCGGCGACCAGACCGAGCGCGAGAACGGGGGCGCTGCAACTCCTCACGCCTCGACTCCTCTAGACGCCCGTGAGCCGGTCGACCTTGCCGGTGCTGTCGCCGAGCGCCTCCAGTGACACCCCCAGCTTCTCCAGGATGGTGATGTGCATGTTGGCGAGCGGCGTGTCGTCCGCGTAGCGGATGTAGCGCCCGCCCTCGATCCCGGCCGCCTTGCCGCCGACCAGCGCAATCGGCAGGTCGTCGTGGAAGTGGGTGTTGCTGTCGCTGATGCCGGTCCCGTAGAGGAACAGCGTCGAGTCCAGCATAGTGCCGTCACCCTCCGGCAGGCCGGCCAGCTTCTCGACCAGGTAGGCGAACTGCCGGAAGTGGTACTCGTTGATCTTGTGCAGCCGCTCCAGCTTGGCCGGCTCGTCCTGATGGTGCGACAGCGGGTGGTGCGAGTCGGACACCCCGATCTCCGGATAGGCGCGCCCGCTCACCTCCCGCGCCAGCATGAAGGTGCTGATGCGGGTCAGATCGGTCTGGTAGGCCAATGCCAGCAGATCCATCATCAGCCGCGCGTGCTCCTGGTAGTCGTTGGGCACCCCGACCGGCTGATCGACGACGGGCAGCTCGCGCGCGCTCTGCTCCTCGGCCATCCGGATGCGGCGCTCGACGTCGCGCAGCGCGTCCAGGTACTCGTCCAGCTTCACCTGGTCGCCCGGTCCGATGACGCGCCCGAGGTCCTGCAGCTCCGCGCCGACCGCGTCCAGGATGCTGCGGTCGCGCCGCAGCCGCTCCCGGCGCGCCTCCGGGTCGGTGCTGCCGCTGGTGCCGAACAGCCGCTCGAACACCGCGCGCGGGTCGTTCTCGATCGGCAGCGGCGTGGTCGGTGTCCGCCAGGCGATGGTGTTGGTGTAGGCGCAACTCGCGCCCCCGTCGCAGTTGCCCACCATCGCGTTCGACTCGATGCCGAGCTCCAGCGACGCGATCTGGGTCTCCTTCGAGAGCTCGCGCGCCGCCATCTGGTCCATCGACACTGCCGCGTAGACGTCGGCGCCGTTGGTGATCTTGAACGGCACGCCGGTCAGGAACGTCCCGGCCGACCGGGCGTGGTCGCCGCCCCCCTTGACCAGGTTGGCCGGCTCGTCGTCGAGCCCGCCGCACAGCAGCACGCGGTCCTTCATGTGGTTGAGCGACTGCAGCGTCGGCGGCAGGTTCTCCATCGGCCCCGCGGCCCTCGGGAACCAGTAGGGCATCGACATCCCGTTGGGGACGTAGAAGACGCCCAACCGCTTGATGGGGGCCGCCGCCGTGCGGCTGGTTGCCGTCAGCGCGGGGACCATGCCGTCGAGCAGCGGCAGCGCGATGGTCGCGCCGAGGCCGCGCAGTACCGTGCGCCGGGGCAGATGCGTCTTCGTGATGAACATGCCGGAACTCCCTTCGGCAAGCGCGTGTGCGATCCGTTCGAATCGCTCGCCCTGAACCCTCGCCTTGCGGCTCCCGTACCGCCCGACCCTTCCTCCGGGGGTCCGCGCCTTCCAAGGCGCAGACTCCCTACTGCTGATTCGCTACTACGCTCTCCTCCGGAAGCTGCGCACGCCGCATCCGGAACTGGTCGCTCGCGACGACCTTGCTCACGAGCGACGACCAACGGTAGCCGTCGTCCCCCAGCTCGCGCGTTATCCGCCGCATCGCGGGCGCGTCGTAGTAGTCGACGCCGCGTCCGAGCGCGTAGATCAGCAGCTTCTCCACCACCGCCTTGATGAACTCGTTGTCGCCCTCGGCCAGCAGCGCCTCACGGAAGGCGCGCGGACTGTCGATGGTGCGCCCCGACAGCTCGATGGTCGAGTTGATCTCCGCCCCGCCGTCGTCCTCCCGCCAGCGGCCGATCGCGTCGAAGTTCTCCATCGCGAATCCGAGCGGATCCATTCGGCGGTGACAACTCGCACAGACCGGACTGCTACGGTGCAGCTCCATCCGCTCGCGCAGCGACCTCGGATTGCCGCGGTCGCTCTCCTCCAGCGGCGGGACGTTCGCCGGCGGCGGCGGCGGCGGCGAACCCAGCAGGGTCTCCAGCACCCACTTGCCGCGCAGCACCACCGAGGTCCGGTTGGCGTACGACGTCACCGTCAGCAGGCTGGCGTGACCCAGCAGCCCGTGCCGGCGGTCGTCGTTCCACGTGTAGCGCCGGAACCGGCTGCCGTAGATGTCGTCCACACCGTAGTGGCGCGCCAACTGCTCGTTCAGGAACGTGTAGTCCGCTTGCAGCAGCTCGGGAATCGACCGGTCCTCGCGCACCTGGCTCTCGAAGAAGAGCTCCGTCTCTCGGACCATAGCGGCGCGTAGCGAGTCGTTGAAGCCCGCGAACAAAGCGCCGTCCGGATCCTGCGAGTGGATGTTGCGGACCGCCAGCCACTGGCCCACGAAGTCGTTCATGAACCGGGTGGCGCGGCGGTCGGCGAGCATGCGGCGGACCTGCGCGGCGAGCACGTCCGGATCGCTCAACCGGTCGTCTGCCGCCAGATCGAGCAGCTCGTCGTCCGGGATGCTCTTCCAGAGGAAGAAAGAGAGCCGCGAGGCGAGCTCCAGGTCGGTCAGGCTGTAGATGACGCCGGGCTGCGTGTCCACCGGCTGCCGCTCGACCCGCAGCAGGAAGCTGGGCATCGAGAGCAGCGCTTCGAGGGCGCGCTCGACGCCCGCCTCGAAATCGCGCGCGGCGCGCCCCTCCCGGTAGACGGACATCAGCGGATCGATGTCGGCGTCGGTCACCGGGCGCCGGTAGGCCCGCCGGGCCAGTGCGCCGATGATGTCGCGGGCGCAGGATTGCTCCGCCGCCGCGCTGCCGTCGGCCGGCCGGCAGGTGAAGATGCGCCGCCGGCTCGGTGTGTCTTCCGGCACCGTTCCGTTGAACGGGCCGGAGATGTAGAGCATGTCGATGCCGGGCAGGTCGGCCGGCACGTTCGGCGAGGGCGCCGAGTCGGTGAAGCCGGCGGACACCAGACGCGTGCCCGCGGATACCTGCACCCGGATCTCGAGCGCGTGGTCCGCGGTCATGCGGTACTCGTGCAGCCGCTGACCCTCTACGTCGTCCTCCGGCACCGCGATCAGCATCCCGGGATCCGGCCCCGGGAACCTGCCGCCGATGTCGAACCGGCGAACCAGCGCGTGATCGATGCGCAACTCGATCTGGTGCTCGTCCTCGGCGATGCCGTCGATGGTCTCGATTGTCTCGTTGCGCTTGAGCCGGATCGCGAACAGGTACTCGCCGTCGAGCGGGAACGTGTGGCGCACCGCCAGCCCGCCGTGGGTGGCGAACGGCATGTCCTCGCTGCGCCGGATGTCCCGGCGCTCGTAGCCCACCTTGTAGACCTGCATGACCGGCCGGTTGTCGGGACTGCCGACCGCGGTGCGGCTGATCTTGGTGGCCGCGGCGATGTAGCGGCCCATCAGCGCCGGGGTGATCGACAGGACGTCCGCGTTGTTGTCGAACCCGAAGCCGGCCATGTCGCTCGGCAGCAGCGCCTCGCCGTCGATCTCCAGGTCCAGCAGGTCCCGGACCGCGTTGACGTACTCCAGCCGGTTCAGCCGCCGCGAAGCGACCCGGCCGGGGTTGGGATCGACGGCCGCGGCGTGGTCGAGCGCCGCTTCGAGGGCGCCGGCGAAGGCGTCGATGGCCTCGGCGTCGGGCCGCGGCCGGCCTTCCGGCGGCATCTGCCCGCTACGCAACTTGCGGACGACCTTCTCCAGCGTCTCGGCGTTGGCGTGGACCTGGCTCACGTCGAGCCGGTCGAGCATCAGTCCGGCGGTCTGGAGCCGCTCGTTGTGGCAGGTGACGCAGTAGCGGTCGAACAGCGCCCGCGACGGGGGCTCGGGCGCCTGTGACTGTTCGGCGACCGCACCCGCCTGCGGGCTCGGGGAGGCGGCTTGCACCAGCGGCTGGAAGCTCACCGCCACGACCAGTCCTGCCAGACCCGCCAGACGCACAATCAGCATCTTCGACATGGTCAGTCCCTTCAGACACGCGCCGGGCGATTCGCACCGCACTGGGCGGCACGAGAGGCAACGGGCATTATAGCCCGGACGCAACCGCGCGCATCCCGGAGAAACCTGCGAGAACCGACGGCCGCGGGCGCCGCGTCCGGGATCTCGCGCTGGTCGCGGCCGACCGTCCCGGCGGGGCAGCGCGCCGAGCCTGGAGCTGGAAGTCGTCGCGGAGTCCTCCGCGGATGCGGCAACGCACGTCTCTGTTATACATATACAACAATAGTCCGTATAAAGTAGATTTAAAATAACATGTCGGGCCGCACAAGGATCGCCGAGTCGCCGCCAGCCGCCGTCCAGGACGCGCTGCAACGACTCGGGCGCAACCTGCGCACCGCACGTCTCCGCCGCAGGCTGCCGCAGGCGGTCCTCGCCGAACGCGTGGGTGTGTCGCGCTTCGTCATCGCCGACATCGAGAAGGGCAAGCCGACGACCGGCATCGCCGCTCACCTCGGCGTGCTCTGGGCGCTCGGCCTGCTGCCGCATCTGCAGGCAGTGGCCGATCCCGACCGCGACGAGGAAGGCAAGGCGCTCGAACGCTCGCGGAGCCCCAGAACGGCGCGGCGCGCCCGGAGCCTCAGCGATGACTTCTGAGCGGGAGTGCTTCGTCTACATCGTTCCGCCGGGCGCCACCGGGTTCCTCACCGCCGGGCGTTTCCGCGTCACCGCGGGAGCGACCGGTGACCCAGTGGGCGCGTTCGTGTACGGCCGCCGTTACCGCGAGCGGGCGGACGCCGTGGAATTCGATCCGGTCGAGCTGCGGCTCTCCGCGCGCATCTACGAGACCGCGCGCATGGAGGGCTTCTTCGGCGCCATTCGCGACGCGATGCCCGATGCCTGGGGACGACGGGTGATCGAGCGCCATGCCGGTCTCACTCGCCTGGAGGAGCTCGACTATCTCCTGCGGGGACCGGACGACCGGGCCGGCGCCCTCGGCTTCGGCCCCGCTACTACCCCACCCGCGCCCGCGTCCACGTTCGACCGCACATTGGACCTCGACAGACTGCAGAGCACAGCCGATTCCGTGATGTCCGGCGATCCCGCACGTGCCGGCTCCGCCGGTGCGCGGGTCGAAGAGCTTCTGTGGCCTGGCACGTCCCTGGGCGGTGCACGTCCCAAGGCGGTGGTACAGGACCCCCGGGGCCTCTGGATCGCCAAGTTCGGACGACAGACCGACCGCTGGAACCACCCGCGCGTCGAGCACGGCATGCTCGCGCTGGCCCGCGGTTGCGGCCTGCATGCGGCCGACAGCCGCGTCGAGACCGTTGCCGATCGCGATGTGCTGCTCGTCCGCCGCTTCGACCGCGAGCGGCTGGACACCGGCTACCGCCGCCACCGCATGGTCAGCGCCCTGACGCTGCTCCGGACCGGCGACAGTCCCGTCGACCGCAGGGACTGGTCCTACCTGCTCCTGGCCGACGAGATCCGTCGCGCCAGCGCCGATCCGCACACCGACCTGCGGGAGCTGTTCGGGCGGATGTGCTTCAACGCCGCCGTGTCCAATCTCGACGATCACCCTCGCAATCACGCGGTCATCGCCGGAGACCACGGGTGGCGCCTGAGTCCGGCGTTCGACCTGACGCCGTCCCCGGTCGTCGCGCTGGACCACCGCGACCTCGCCATGACCTGCGGCCGGTTTGGCCGCCATGCCAATAGAGCGAACCTGCTGAGCGGCTGCGGCCGGTTCCTGCTGCGGGACGAGGATGCATCGGCCATCTTCGAGCGGATTGTGGAGACGGTGCGTGTGGAGTGGGAACCGACCATGCAACGCGCCAGCGTCACCAAGACCGACCGCAATGCGATCCGGAATGCCTTCGTCTACCCCGGCCTGTTCCACGACTTGTCGGGCGAGTCCCGGTAGTCGTGCCGCAACGAGGCGGCCAAGCAAAGGCGCAAGTGCCAAAGGGAATTGTATCGTTCCACGAAAGTCGTGTGGATGTCCGGTCGTTTCACGAAGACACGCATTTCTGCGTCCAGGTGAACATCCCTTTCCTCAGACGGCCACGCCTGACCACCGCCCGTTGACAACGCGGCCGGTTGCGTCTTCGACTGCCTTCATAACCTCAAGTACGGCGGACGAGCAGCCCGCCACCGCTACGGCGATAGCCGAAGTTTCGCTCCAGAATTCGTGCCGCAGAACGGGGCCCACGATGTAGGCAGACCGAACACCGAGCGGCTCCCGAAGCTCCAGCAGGGCCTGACGAACCCGTGGCAACAACGCGGCCTGCTCGGCGACCAGCCGCCGTCGCCGATCTCGTATGGCCCTATCGAGGACGCTGGTGTCGAAACCGCCACGCGTCGGAAACGCGGCTCCGCTGTCCTCGCCACTCATGGTGCGTTCCCCGTGTTTCGAGGGCCGGCACCGATACGAGTGACGGGATAGTGCGGCAGTTCACGGTTCCACGATTCGAGGTTGAAGACGCCACACGCACGCACAATCTCGCGAGGCCAGGGCTGGTCATCGGGTCCATGCTGCGGCAGATTCCGCTCCAGAGCCTCCGTCCGGGTCAACAACTGCGTCTCGTCCAACGTGTCCAGAGCAATCAGAACCAGGTAGTCGATAGGCTTGCCGGCGCGCCCAGATGCCCATTACATAGAGGAATGAGTCCCGGTACTTGTACTTGAGGTCTTCGTCAAGTTGGCCGGCGTCCAATCTTCGGATGAACTCGTCGCGGCTCTCCGGAGTTGCGTGCGGGTGCTGAGGATCCTTGAACTCGATAAACAGATACCGATCGGCAAGCTCGACTACGAAGTCCACTGCCTTCATGCAACGATTCAGCCCATGGCCGTCGTCGTCGAACTTCCCGCCGTCCACCACGTCCGGGATGTCCATCTCCAGGTCGCCTTCCGCGAACCTCATCTTGCCGCGCCCTGCAGACTGCGCCTGATCTCGCGGTTGTAGAGGTTGGTGAAGGTATCCGCGATCGCGTTCGGGTGGATGTCCCGGTAGCTGTACGTCGTATCGCAATGGACGCCGCGCGCCGGCTCTTTCTGGTATAGGGCGTGATAGGCAACCTTGTCGGCGGCCGTAGCGCGAAGGTCGAGCTCCTTGAGGACTACGTAATCATGGGTGGCAAGGAAGACCTGCACGCCCTGGCGCTGCAGCTCCAGGAGTACATCCGTCACGACGCCGAACAGCTTCGGGTTCAGGTTGGTCTCCGGTTCGTCCCAGAACAGAACGGATTCAGGCTGCAGCGTGCCGTTCCGCATCAAGAGCCAGAGCAGCGCCAGCTTGCGGACCCCCTCGGCCAGCAGAGAAAACTCAAGATCCCCCTGTTCGCTGCGCAAGAAGAACTCCTCGCCCTCAACTGCGACCTCGCCTCCGATGGCCTCTCGAAGCTTTTCCAGGAGGCACTCACCATCGTTGCCAATCGGTCCGCGCAGCGCGGGCAGGTACGCCCGATCCAAGATGTCTCTGTAGACCTCCTCGAAGTGTACTTCGCGGTTCGAGTACAGCGACCGAAAGCCGGGCGCGTTCGAGAGCATTTCCTTCGGGGGAATATAGACACTCTCCATCGACTTGGAAGCCCGTTCTTCCGCATCGTCGTCAGGCTCATCGGCCGTGAATGTCGACGGACGCAACGGTACCGGCTTTGAGGCGACGAGATGACTGACGAACGAGGCCTTCAACTGTCGGGCTCCCCGCGCTACCAGTATGGTCGCTACGCCTGCGACGCCCTCTTGCCGCCTCACGAGGCGATGCAGGTTCCGGCGCGACGGCAGGAAGACGGCAACCAGTTTGTGACCGAAGTCGTCGCCACGATTCCGGGACACATTGCACGCCGCGTAGCACACCTTCATCAGGTGCGTCTTGCCGGTGCCGTTGGCGCCGACGAGGACGTTGACGCCCGGGCACAGGTCGAGCTTCAGGCTCCTGAAGGCCGTGAAGTTCTCCAGCTCGACGCGCGTCAGCCCCATGGCGTCTCCGTCCCCGTCGGTCGACGACGCCTACGCTACGGCGTCTTGACCGGCGGCGCCGGGCGCTCCGGCAGCGCCTTCGGGTCCTCCCGCATCATGCGCAGGACCTCCTCGACGGCGCGCTCGAGCTGCGGGTCGCGGCCGGCTATGACCGAGCGCGGGTCGTTCTCCACCTCGATGTCCGGCTCGACCCCCACGTTCTCGACCACCCAGCTGCCGTCGGCGCCGTTGGTGCCGAACTGCGGGACGTTGACCGAGCCGCCGTCGAGGAGCGGGCCGTGGCTGGTGATGCCGATGACGCCGCCCCACGAGCGCTTGCCGATCAGCGGCCCGAGACCCGCCTCGCGGAAGCGGTAGGGGAAGATGTCGCCGTCCGAGGCGGAGTCCTCGTCGAGGATGCAGACGAGGTGGCCGTGGAACGCCACGGCCGGATAGGTGCCCGGCGTGTCGTAGGTCCGCGCGAAGCTCGTCCCGAGGACGCGGCGGCCGAGACGCTCGATGAGCATCTGCGAGACGTTGCCGCCGCCGTTGCCGCGCACGTCGATGACGAGTCCCTCCTTGCGGACCTGCCCGTAGAACCACTTGACGAATTCCTGGATGCCTTGCGCGCCCATGTCCGGGATGTGCAGGTAGCCGACGCGGCCGTCGGTCATCTCCGACACCTTGCGGCGGTTGGCCTCGACCTCGGTCAGGTAGCGCAGGCTGCGCTCCTCGGTGACCGGCGTGAACGTCACCTCGCGCGACCCGTCGAAGGTCGGCTCGTCGTTCAGCGTCAGTCGGACCGGCCGGTCGGCGCGGTGCAGCAGCACGCGGTAGGGGTTGTCGGACCCGAGCAGCTCCTCGCCGTCGATGGCGAGCACGTAGTCGCCGAGGCCCGCGTCGACGCCGATCTCGGTGAGCGGCGCCCGGTAGCGCGGCTCCTCGTTGTGGCCGGTGAAGATCTCGGCGATGCGGTAGCGGCCGGCCGCGGCGTCGAGCTCGAAGACCGCGCCCGGCAGGGCGACCTGCGGCCGGTCGGGCGTCTCCCAGTCGCCGCCCGCGATGTAGGCGTGGCTCACGTTGAGCTCCGCCACCATCTCGCCGATGACGTAGTTGAGATCCGAGCGGTGGGCGACGTGGGCCAGCAGCGGCCGGTACCGGTCGCGCAGCGCCTTCCAGTCGTAGCCGTGCATGTTCTCGACGTAGAAGAAGTCGCGGAACCGACGCCAGACCTCGTCGAAGATCTGCGCCCACTCGTCGGCCGGCACGCGGTCGACCATCAGCCCGCGCGTCGACACCGTGGTGGCGTCGCCGCCGCCCGCCGGGTAGACGTTCCAGCCGCCGCCTTCCCGCACCAGCACCTTCTCGCCGTCGCGCGAGACCGCGTACCCGCCGATGCCCCCGGCGATGGTCGCCGTCTCGCGGTCCGCGAACGTGAAGCGCTGCAGCGCCGGCTGCACGTCGGCGCCCCGCCCGTAGTACTGCGCACCTGCGCGGATGAAGAAGACGCCGTCGTCCGCCCCGCTCAATCCCACGTAGTTGTCGAAGGTCACCGGCAGGCGCACGACGCGCCGGGACAACCCGTCGAACTCGATGGTGATGGGTGCCTCGTCGTCCCCGCCGTCGCCGTCATCGCCGTCATCGTCCCCGGCAGCGTCCGACGCCGTGTCGTCGGCCGCGTCCTCGTCCGCCTCGTCGTCCCCGGTCACCTCCACCTCGTCGCTCTGCGGCGGCAGCGGATGCTCCACGTCCTTTCGCAGCGCCAGCGCATAGATGCCGGTCTCGCGATCCACCAGGTAGTTCCATTCGAACGAGCCGAGCTGCGGCGCGAACTGCCGGTCGGACAGGTAGTAGAGATAGTCGCCGTCCGGGTCCCACGCCGGATTCCACTCGTGGAAGAGCTCGTCGGTGACCCGCTGCAGCGCGCCGTCGGCCAGGCTCCAGACCCAGATGGATCTGAACTCGGTGGGATCGGTCATCGAGAACGCCAGATGGCCGCCGCGGGGAGACCAGACGTAGTCGCGCAGCGGACCGCGCGCCTCGTCCGCGACCTCGACGATCTCCTTCGTCTCCACGTCGATGACGCGGAGCCGCCCGTCCTTGTCGCTGTAGGCCAGGTGCTTCCCGGTCGGCGACCACTCCGGCGCGTACAGCATCGCCTGCCCGCCCGTGGTGAGCTGCTCCGGGTCGCCGGATCCGTTCTGGGCAATCAGGTAGATCTCGTCCTCGCCGGTCGCGTCCGACACGTAGGCGATACGGCCGCCGTCCGGCGACCAGCGCGCCCACCTGTCGTGGGCCGAGGAGCTGCGCGTCAGGTTGCGGGTGGGGCCGTTCTCGATGGGGGCGGTGAAGACGTCTCCGCGCGCGACGAAGAGCGCCCGCTCTCCCTTGGGACTCAGTTCCGCATCCTCGATCAGGTCGGCCGCCGCCACCCGCGACGGCCGCATCGCCAGGCCGTCGTCCGGAACCGTGATGGAGATCGGCCGCGAGGTCCCCTCGTCGATCGCATAGATCTGCAGCTCACCGTTCAACTCGTAGACGATCCGGCCGGCGCCGTCGTCACCCGGCCAGCGCACGTCCCAGGTGTCGCTATCGGTGAGTTGCGTCGTCTCGCGCGACGCGAGTTCGTAGCTGTACAGGTTGAGCGTGCCGTCCCGGTCCGAGGTGAAGTAGATGGCGTTGCCGATCCACATCGGGTCGCGGTCGGCGCGCCGGTGCGTCGTGACCCGCTCGACCACGTGCGTCTCGCGGTCGAAGATGTAGAGCTCCTGCGCCCAGCCCCCCTCGTAGCGCTTCCAGGTCCGGAAGTCGCGGAAGAGCGGCGAGTAGACGACCCGCGTCCCGTCCGGCGACAGGTCTCCCGCCCCGGACTCCGGCATCGGCAGCGGCACCGGCAGCCCGCCGTCGGCGGAGGCCAGGAATAGCCGGCTGTCCGAAAGGTCCGTGCTGTAGCGAAGCGACCGGAACAGGACCGCCCGCCCGTCGGGCGACCAGTCGTAGACCTGGTTGTCGTAGCCCCAGCGCGGCGCCAGCGGACCACGCGCCGG
Organism: Acidobacteriota bacterium; assembly: GCA_009861545.1. NCBI lineage: Bacteria > Pseudomonadati > Acidobacteriota > Acidobacteriota bacterium. The sequence goes on from VXME01000160.1 coordinate 105,189, forward strand.
ATAGTACGTGAGCTGCCGCGGCACCCCGCCGGACGCCGGGATGACGTAGACCTGCTCGTCGCCGTCGTACTGCCCGGTGAATGCTATACGGGAGCCGTCGGGGGAGAACCGCGGGAACAGCTCCAGGCCGGGATGGGCGGTCAGCCGGGCCGCCAGGCCCCCTTCGGTAGAGGCGAGCCACAGGTCCCCGGCGTAGCTGAAGACCACCTGGTCGCCGTGGATGTCCGGGAAACGAAGCAGCTTCGTCTGCGCGGACGCGGGCGCTGCCGCGGCCGCCGTCATGCATACGGCGCCGAGCCACGTCACCATCGAAATCGGAAGTCGTCGGAGCATGTTGCCTCCTGGTCGCGGACGGACGCGAACCCCTCGCATCCATCCTGCCAGACGATAAGCCCTCGCGCGGCGTTTCGGTCACGACGCGAGGCGTCGCCACGGAAGAGTCCCGGCGCCGCGCAACGGACGCAGCACACCATACTGATTATTCGGCACTTGGCCCCGGCGCCGACACCGGATGCGCCGAGGACCACCCGCGGGCTACTTGCGGAGCGTTCGCTCCACGTACGCGCGGACGGCATCCTGCACCGGGGCGGACATCCACGCCTCCTGCACTTCCTCGTCCACCGATCGCATGGCGCGCACCACGCGATCCCGGCTGGGCTGGCGGATGATGCGCTTCGTGAGCGAGAACGAGGCGCTCGGCAGCGAACCGAGATGCGCGGCGACCTCCACGGCGCGCCCGAGGAGCGCGTCCGGAGCGGACAGCTCGTCCACGAAGCCGTTCGCCACGGCATCGTCCGGCGTGCAGGTGAGCCCGCGATAGATGACCGCCTGCAGACGGTGCGCAGGCACGACGAGCCGCAGAATCTCCAGCGCCATGCTCGGGAACGGCACGCCGACCGACAGCTCGGGGGTTCCGATCCGGCCCTTGCCCTCGGCCATCAAGCGGTAGTCGCAGGCGCAGGCCAGGACGCAGCCGCCGGCGATGGCGTGCCCGTTGACCGCGGCGACGAGCGGCTTCGGGAAGGTGAACGTCTTGAAGAAGGCATCGCCGAGCAACGGCAGGAACGCCTTGACATACTCGCGGCCCCCGTCCGTCAGCCGGCGCAATTCCACGCCGGCGGAGAAGACCGTGCCGGTCCCGGTCAGGACCACGGCTCGCGTGTCAGCCTGTTCGAGCCGCGCGAGCTCGGCGATCCAGCGTCTCATCAACTCGACGTCGAAGGCGTTGACCTTGCCGTGCTCCAACCGGACGACCGTCACGTGATCGCGAGTCTCGGTGGTAATCATTCGAGAACTCCGTGTCCTGCTCCGAGCCCGGCGCTTGCCTGCCGTGGCGCTGCCGCGCGCTGCCGAAACAGGCCGGCGCTGCCTCCAATATACATCGCACGCTATACATCCGACGTCGGACGCGGCCTCGACCCGTCACGCCGGACCGCAACGCTACTCGGCGCGCAGCGATCCGAGAAGTGGCGACCGCACCGCCGCGACCGTAGCGGCCAGCGACGCGGCCAGGCCGGTGGCGACGACGATGAAGAGCAGGCCGCCGAGGGAGAGCAGCGGAACCCCGCCCCCCCGTTCCAGCCACGCCGGCGCGATGGCGACGATGGCGCATCCGGCGCCGATGGCCAGCCCGGCGAAGAGCAGGAAGGCGTTCTCCGCCAGCACCATCGCCGACAGGTGGCCGGCGTTGTAGCCCACCGCCCGCATCAGGGCGAGCTCGCGGCGCCGTTCCAGCACGTTACGCAGCAGGACCGCGCCGAGCCCGAACGTGCCGAGGACGAGGCCGAGGCCGCCCAGGGTCTGAAACGTCGCCAGATAGGTGTTCTCGACGCGATGAAACGCCGCCAGGCGTTCCGCGGCGGAGACGACGTCGAAACCGAAGTCGACCAGCCGGTCCTCGAGGGCCGCGCTCACCTCCCCCGCGCGCTCGGGCGGCGCGTCGATGAGAAAGAAACGATAGCCGTCGTAGTCCGGGAACACGCGCTCGAAGTGACGCTCGCCGATCAGCAGCTCACGCTGGAAGATGCTGTCCGAGAGCGCCCCGACGATGCGCAGGGTGACCGGGCGATCGGTGTCGCGGTTCAGCACGAAGTCGTCGCCGATCGACAGATGCAGCGCGTAGGCCAGCGACGTGGCATCGGCGAGGGCGGGGATGGCGCCGTCGTCGAACTCGCGGTCGAGCAGCAGCCACGGGTTGGCCTTTTCTTCCGGGGTCTCGGCGGCGGTGGCGCCGAAGCCGAAGCGGCCCTCGGCCACGAACGCCGCGGACGGGGCCAGCACGCGCGGGTCCTTCGCCTGGTACAGGTTCAGGCAACTGGCGTCCTCGCCGGGGCGCAGGCGGAAACGCGCCAAGGTCACCCCGGCGAGCGGCTCGCCCTCCGCGAACAGGTCGTCCAGAAAGAGCTCGCTCCGTCCCTCCGGCGTCGTGGGATCGTGCACCACCGGCAGGAGCGTGTCCGCGAGAAGGGTATAGCCCCCGGTGCCCGAGGACCGGTCGAGCGCGTCGCCCGCGCCCTCGCGGCGGAATGCATCGACCGCCACGATGATGAACGCCGCGAACGCGATCAGGGCGATGCAGAGCACGCTGCGGCCCGGGCGGTACGACGCGTTGCGGAACCCGACCTGCGACACCGACCAGGAGCCGTCCGAGGAGCGGCCCGGACGCTGGTTCAGGCACGCCCACGCCAGCACGAGCAGGGCGGCCAGCAGCGTCAGGCCGCCGCCGAAGAACCCGCCCGTGGCGCCGATCGACCCGGCCGCCGCCAGCGCGATCAGGACGAACCCGACGCCCGTCAGCGCGGCGCCGACCCGCCAGGCCCGCGATCCGGAAGGCGATTCCGGGGCGACGACCTCCGCGACCCCGGTCACCTCCGCGACCGCACCGGTCAGCAGGCTGCGCGGCGAGGCCGGGGCCAGAGCGCGCAGCGTCCAGGCGATGGATCCCAGGGCGGCCAGCACGCCGCCGGCAGCGCCGGCGCCCAGCATCGCCGGCGAGGCGTCGAGGGTGAGCCGCGTCGTCCCCACCGCATCGACCCACCAGGTCCGCAGGCCGAGCATGATGAGCTCCGCGTACAGCACCGCGCCGACGACGCCGAGCGCGCTCCCGGCTACCGACAGAATGCCCGCCTCGGCCAGGAACACGCGCCGAATGGCACCTGCGGGGAACCCGGTGGCGCGCAGCAGCCCCAGCTCGCGCAGGCGCTGCTCCACGCCGAGGCGGAAGAAGAGGCTCGCCAGGAGCAGCGCCGACACCACGAGGAAGAAGCTGAAGTAGATGAAGTAGAGCCCGAAGTCGGTCACCCCCGCGGACGCCTCGAGCGCCAGGGAGCGCGCCGGGTAGACGACGAAACCCAGAGCCAGCGGGTCGAGCGCCTCGCGCAGGGCGGCAGCCAGCCGGTCGCGGGTCGCCGCGAGGTCCTCGCCCGGCGCCGGATACAGTCGGACCGACGTCACCTGTCCCCACCGCGACGCCCACATCCGCTGCCCGGCGGCCAGGGGAATGAACGCCTTGGGCGTCGTCCGGTAGTCGTCCCAATACGTCTCGTCGACCGGGCGGATCAACTCGAGGTCGACCGGAAACGGCGGGTCCCAGTCGATGACGTTGGTTGCCTCCGTGATCCCGGGATAGTCCGGCGTGAGATCGGGATCGGCGGCCGCGCCGGCGATCGGCACGACGCCGGCCACGCGCAATTCGGCCTCGTGCGTAGTCAGGCGTCCCTCGTCCGCCCAGAGGTAGTACTCGATCGTCAGCGGATCACCCGGCCCGACATCCAGATCGTCCGCCGTCCACTGATTCAGGATGACCGGCGCAGCCGCCTCGGAAGGGGCGGTCAGGTCCGCGTCGCCCACTGCCGCGAGGTCCCGCGCCGCGATCACCGAGTACGGCGTGACCCGCTCCCCGCTGCGGATCTGGTTCGCCAGGTACGAGAGCACCGGCTCGGCCCGCACGCCCAGCCCGGACGCCACGCTCTCCACCGCGGCTACCGTGGCGTCGGTCAACAGCCCCGCTTCCGACTCGACGGCCACCGCGCCATGGTCGGCGATTGCGCGAACCCGGAGGCCGAGATCCTCGAGGGTCGCTTCGTCACGCACTGCGGCTTCGGCCGCTGCCTGCCGCGCCGCGTCCTCGACGGCTCCGAATCCGCCGTCGTCGCTCCCCGTTGCCGGGCCATGACCGAGCAGCAGCGTATTGACCCGCCCCTCCTGCTCCAGCTCGCCCTGCAGCCGCTCCAGCGACACGAACACCGAGCGCGCCAGACCCTGCTGCGGCCGGAACGAGAACTCGCCCAACTCGGCAGCGTCGAGGACCCGCTCGATACCCAGGCGCAACGTGCGGCCGACGTCGTCGCGCCGGCCGTGCAGCGAGCTCAGCGGCACCGCCGACGGCTTCTCCACGCGCACCAGCAGCGCATCCTCCGGCGCGGCCTCCAGCTCACCGGCCAGCCCGCTGCTCACCAACGCCGCGTTGCGCCCCAGCGCGAACGCTGCCGGATCCAGACCGTGAAAGGCCCAGAAGCGCTCGTCGACCCCGTAGACCTGGACCGCCGACGCCCGCCGGCCGCTCGACTGGTGCGTCACGAAGCCTTCGACCGCGACCACCGGCGCAGCGGTCTCGAACCGCCCTTCCAGCCGGTCGGCCGCCAGCATGTCCGCGCCGATCGACGCCGGCACGAAGCGTGCGCTGGTGACTACGCGGTCGATGGCGCCCAGGCGCTCGAGCGCCAGCGCGCGCAGGCTCGACCGTACCGACGCGCCCACGAGCAGCGCGCCGGCGAGCACCGCCACCGCCACCGCGACGCCGGCCACGACCGCGAGATTGGTCCGCCAGTAATGCAGGACGTTCCGTCGGATGAGTGCGAGCAGGCTCATGCGCGCCTCCTCCCCGGCCGCGCCTAGGCGGGCGCGGGGGCGAGCTTCTGGTTGTCGAGGCGGTAGCGGATGGGGCAGCGGCCAGCCAGCTCCGGATTGTGCGTCACGACCAGCAGCACGTTGTTCTGCCGCTCGTGCAGCTCGAAGAGCAGCGACGTGATGGTGTCCGCCGACCGGCGATCGAGGTTCCCGGTCGGCTCGTCGCAGACGACGAGCGGCGGCTTCCGGATGAGCGCCCGTGCGAGGGCGACCCGCTGGCGTTCGCCGCCCGACAGCTCGGCCGGCCGATGGTCCAGGCGGTCCTGCAACCCGACGTGCTCCAGCAACGATCGCGCGCGGTCGGTGACCGCCGCATCGGGCGCATTGACCAGCGTCGGCACCAGCACGTTCTCCAGCACCGTGCACTGCGGCAACAGGAGATGGTCCTGAAAGACGAAACCGACCTGCGAGTTCCGAAAGGCGGCCTGCTGCCGCTCGTCGAGCGCGAACGGGTCGGCGCCGTCGAGGGTCACCTTCCCGCTCGTCGGCGGCTCGAGTCCGCCCACGATGTAGAGGAGCGTGCTCTTGCCGCTTCCCGAAGGACCCATGATCGACGCCGCGTCCCCGCGCGAGAGCGAGAACGAAACGTCGGTCAGGATCGGCAACGGCCCGCGGACCGTCGGGTATGTCTTGCTGAGCTGGCTGACTTCGAGCAAGGCAGCCCCCCGTTCCCTGCCGTGCCTACGACGCGCGCTGGAATGCGCGCGGCCGGAAGAGAAAGTCGACGATGTTGCCCTCGTGCGGCTGCAGCCAGTTGAGCTTGATCGTCGGAATCGGACCGAGGTTCAGACGGTCGATGTTCCGCGCGTCGAGCAGCTCCTGCTCGAACCGCGCATCGCTGGTCAGCCCCGTCGCGACCAGCGTCTGGCCGATCGCGCCGATCATCTTCCGCTGCTCGCACTCGACCACGGTGACGAAGGGGAACATGTACTCCTTCTTCGCCATCGCCACGTCGGGGGACGGGCAGTAGACGACCGTCGGGCGCAGGTAGTCGCACCGCTCGCGCGACACCAGACGCCCGTCGGGATGGTGCGCCGCCGTCACTTCGTCCACGCCTCCCTCGTCGAGCGCGGCGTCGATGTCGGCCGAGATGGCCGGCGCCTGCCCCGGCACCGTGAACGCCGCGAGGGCCGCGTTCGGATCCTCGGGCGGCAACGGCGCGATCGGCCCGAGCCTCTCGGCCAGCGCCGCGGCGATCGCCCGGCCGTTGCGCGGGGTCCAGATGCCGGAACAGTTGATGCAGCTCCGTCCGCTGTTGATCAGCACGCTGTCGACCATCAGGTCAAGGTGCTGCTCCCAGTTGTCCGCCTCGTCGTCGCCGAGCAGGATCTTGCTGAAGCCGGGTCCGTGCACCTGGACGCCCGGGTTGCCGGCGTACTGCTCCACCGTGGCGGTCCCGCCGAAGATCAGGCTGCGCGGGCAGTTGTTGAGCACGGCGGCGCCCACCTCGCCCTGGCCCGGGTAGAGCGCCACCGCCTCGCGCGGCACGCCCGCCTCGAAGAACGCCTGCGTCATGCGCCAGGGCGTCCACGGCTCCTGCGGTCCGGGCTTGAGCACCAGACCGATCTGCAGCGGGATGATCGGCAGCCACAGGCTGTGCACGCCCGGCGAGTTCGACGGCAGCACCATCCCGAGCACGGACGTGGTGGCCTGATAGCTGCGCATCACGCCGGCCTCTTCTCCGTAACCCCGCGCGAGGATGCCGGGGTCGAGATGGCGCGTCAGCGAGGCGAGGATCTCATCGATGTGTTCGAGCACGTACCGGAGCTTCTCCATGTTCATCCGGCACATGTGCTCGGGAAGCCCGGTGGTGGCGGACTGCTGCCGGACGAACTCGTCCGGCGTCTGCGTGCCGTCGCCGAGCGGCAGCTCGGCGGTGGAGAAGAGCTCGGCCGCCTTCTTCACCATCTGCAGGAGATCGGCCGGGTGCGCCTGGCGAAGCACCTGCCGGGCGCGTGCCGCCTTGCGCAGATCGCGCGCGACGATGCCGGGATTGGCCTGGCTGACCTCGGCCACCGGCTCGCCGGTGTCGAAGTGGACGACCTTGTCGATGTCGAGGCTCCGGTAGGGCGTGCCCCACCGGAGTGCTGGAAAATGAATCACGGTGCTCTCCGCTCCCGGCAGTCCGTCGGCCGGCCGCCGGCTCCTAGTCGGTCACCTCGATGCTGATGGTCGCGCAGAGGCCTTCCTGCGTCCGGTGCTGATCGTCGCCAATCTGCACGGTCAGCTCGTAGGTGCCGGCCGGCGCGTTCTCCAGGGTCGTCGTGCTCGAGCCGTCACCGAAGTGCTGCCAGCCCTCGCCCTGCGGGATGATCTTGCCCACCGGCAGGCAACCCGTGTTGTAGCCCAGGTGGTAGTGACCCACACCGTCGCGCGGCGTGCCCGTCTCCTGATCGAAGCCCTCCGGAATGGCGGAGATCGGATAGTTCTCGGCCCCGAACTCGATGCTGACAACGTCGTCCGCATGCTGTGATCCGTCGGCCGGCGACACGAAGAAGACCCGCGCCTCCTCCCGGGCCGCCGCGCCGGCAGCGCCCGCCGCCAACATCACGATCGCCAGACCGGTCGCCGCAATCGTTCTCAAACTGTCGAATCGCATTACGCTCTCGCTCCTTCAAAGGCCCGGCGAGACGGCTTCCCACCGCCTCGCCGGACGCATCCCGAATCGTCCGGGACGGGATCCGGTCAGATCCCGTCGGCTACCTCGATGCTGATCGTCTCGCAGAGCCCCTCCTGCGTGCGGTGCAGATCGTCGCCGATCTGCAGGGTGAGCTCGTAGGCCGCCGGCTCGACCTGCAGCGTGAACACGTTCGAGCCGTCGCCGAAGTGCACCCATCCCTGGCCCTCCGGGATGATCTCCCCGGCCGGCAGGCAACCGGTATCGACGCCCAGGTGATAGTGGCCCACGTCGGCCCGCGGCGCGTCGGCCTCGGGGTCGAACCCCTCGGGAATGGCCGCGATCATGAAGTTCTCGGCGCCGAACTCGACCTCCACGTCGTGGTCGCTCGAGATCTGATCGCCGTCCAGCGGCGCGACGAAGAAGACCCGCGGCGGTCCGCTCGGCGCGGGCGCCTCCTCCTCCATCGGCTCTTCGGCCACCTCGGGCTCAGCCTCCATGCCGCCGCCACCGCCGCCGCAGCCGAAGACCGCGAGCGCCGGCACGAGGACCAGGCAGGCCATGACTTTCCAGTTGACGCGTAGTAGATCGGTTCGCATCGTTACACCCGCTCCTTGCATGGGATGCTCGTCCGCTGGTTGCTCGCAGGAACCCGCCGCGCCGGTGTTTCGACACCGTGACCGCGCGGCGGACTTCATCGCGATTTCCCGGCCGGCGCCCCGACTAGTAGACCCCGACGGTAGTGGAGGACGCCAGCGCGCTGAACGGCCGCACGCCGCTGACTCCGTCCCACGGATACTGTTCACAGGGCGGCTCCCGCTCGCCCTCGTCGCGCTCGAGGAAGCGCGGGACGAAGAACTCCTTCGTCAGCGTGGTCAGCATCACGCGCCCGGTGCCGCCGTGGTCGACGACCCGATCGGCGTCGTCGGGATCGACCACCTGCAGCACGGCCCGCGGCTGCGGCGCATGATACGTGATCTTGTAGCCCTCGGCCGCTCCGCTCGGCGGACTCGCCGCCAGCCCCATCAGCGTGTTGCCGTAGGTGGGCGTCATGTAGACGCCGTCGAGCAGCTCCTCGTTCGCGAACCGGTTCCACTGCGGCGTGAACTCGGTGCCGCCGGCGAAGATGCCGGTGATGCCGGTCTCGCGGATGCTCGAGCCCTCTTCCTCCAGGCGGTTCGCCAGCGCCTCGATCAGCTTCGGCGTCGAGAACAGGCACTTGATGTCGTGGCCGGCCGACAGCACGGTGATCGCCTGATCGATCACGTGGGCCTGGTAGGCTTTCAGGTGGTCCATCCAGCCTTTCCTGATCAGCTTGATCACCCAGCGTGGATCGAGGTCGACGCAAAAGCAGATGCCGCCGCGGTGCTGCGCCAGATGCTCCACCGCCAGACGCAGCCGCCGCGGCCCGCTCGGGCCGAGCATCAACCAGTTGGCTCCCTTCGGAAAGCACTCGTCGGGCAGCGTGTCGGAGAACAGCTCGTAGTCGGTTCGGAAGTCGTCTATGGCGATGCGGCTCTTGGGGATGCCGGTCGTGCCGCCCGTCTCGAAGACGAAGATCGGCTTGTCGGCGTAGGCCCGCGGCACCCAGCGGCGCACCGGGCCGCCCCGCAGCCATTCATCCTCGAAGTGGCCGAACTTGCGGAGATCGTCGAAGCGCTCGACCTCCTTGCGGGGATCCCAACCGGCCTTCTCGGCCCATTCCAGCCAGAACGGACAGCCGGTCGCCGGGTCGAAATGCCACGCGACCACCTCGCGCACCCAGGCGTCGAGCGACGCGCGCGCCGCGTCGGCCCTGCCCTGTAAATCGGTCGTCAGCGTACTCATCAACCGGTGATCTTACACTAGCGGGCATGACTGCACGACTCGAACGCCTGTGGATCAAGCGGTTTCACCGGGGACCCATGGACGCGGTCGAGCGCGCCACGCTGCGCGCCGGGCGCGGCCTGGTGGGCAACGCCGACCAGGGCGGGAAGCGCCAGGTCACGATCATCTCCCGCCGGCGGTGGGACGGCGTGAACGAGGCGCTGACCGACGACATCGATCCGGCCCTGCGCCGCGCCAACATGCTCATCGAGGGTATCGACCTCGACGACACGCGCGGCCGGACCCTGCGCGTCGGATCGTGCCGCCTGCGGATATGGGGCGAGACCCGTCCCTGCGAGCACATGGACGCGGCCCGCCCCGGCCTGCGCGGTGCGCTGGATCCGGCGTGGGCCGGCGGCGCGTTCGCCGAAGTGCTCGACGACGGAGAGATTACCGTGGGCGATGCGGTGACGTGGGAGGACTCCGACACCGCCGCCCAGCCCTGAGCGTCTGCGCCGGACACCCACGAGCCTCGACGCCGGAGCCGCCGTCCGCGGCTCAACGCCGGATCACGCCGTGGCGTTCGAGCACCTCCATCACGGCCTCGATGGGCAACGCCTCGCGCGTCCCCCGTCGGCTGCTCACCGTGACCGCCTTGAACAGCGAGTTGTAGATCGCCTCCTCGGTCGCTTCCACCGTCGCCTGAAAGAGGGCCGACATGTTGCCGTTCGACAGGTCCTCCACGGTCCGTACCCGGTCGTCCGGCCGCCGCCGCACGCCCGCCGCGGTCGAGAAGGCGATCGCGTAGTCGCCCGATCCGTTACCGGCGAACGACCCGGTCCGGGCCAACCCCATCACGGTGCGGCGCGCCACCCGCTCCAGGTTGCGCTCCGACAGCGGCGCGTCGGTGGCCACGACCATCATGATCGATCCCTGCGACTGGTTCTCGCTCTCGTCCCGTCCGGGATCCGGGGGAGCGCCGTCGCCGTTCCCGCCGACCTCGGCGCTGAACGCGTAGCGGCCCAGCTCCCGCCCCACCGGCGCACCCAGAATCTGCAGGATGCCGCCGAAGTTGGACTGCACCAGCACGCCCACGGTGTAGCCGCCCAGCGACGCGGGGAGCACCCGCGAGCTCGTGCCGATCCCGCCTTTCCAGCCGAACGCCGACGTGCCGGTCCCGGCCCCGACCGCGCCCTCCTCGACCGGCCCCGCCGCCGCGCCCTCGAGCGCCGCCCGCACGTCGCCGGCGGTCACCGGCCGGCTGCGAATGTCATTGAGGCCGCCGTCGTTGGTCTCGCCGACGACGGGGTTGATGGACCGCACGCCCTGCATGTCCGGTGCGCCGAGCGCCCATCCGACCAGGGCGTCGGCCGCCTGCCAGACGCACAACGTACAGGTCAGGAGAACGGGAGTCTCCAGCTCGCCCAGCTCGCGGACCTGGGTGACGCCGAGCAGCTTGCCGAACCCGTTGCCGGTGTGGATCGCGGCCGGTACGCGGTCGAAGAAGACGTTGCCGCCGTGCGGACGAATCGCGGTGACGCCGGTGCGGACGCTGTCGCCCCGGACGATGGTGGCGTGGCCGACCAGGACCCCCTCCACGTCGGTGATCGCGTTGAACTCACCCGGCGGGAAGACGCCGACCTCGATGCCCAGGTCGCGCACCCGCGGGCGCGGCGGCTCCTGTCGCGCGGTCGGCTGCGCGTTCGGGGTCGACGCCGGCGCACCCGCCGGTCGTGGCATGGCCGCCTCCCGGCCCGCCGCGGCGCGCGCGACGGGAGCGGCCGCGGAGGCCGCCCCGACCGGCACGAGCGCGGCCGCAATCGGGCTGCCGGCGAGGAGCAACGCCAACGGTATCGTCGTCAACGAGAACGGCGCCGTCATCGCAACGCGTCCGCCTTCGCCGCGAAGACGAAATCGCTCTCCGTCAGGCCGTCGATCTTGTGGGTCCAGATCGTGACCTTGACCCGCCCCCAGGTCAGGTAGATGTCGGGGTGGTGGTCCTGCTCCTCCGCCATCTCGCCGACCTTGACCGTGAAGTCGAGCGCCTGCCGGAAGTCGTCGAACTTGTAGACGTTCTCCAGGTGGTGTTGCTCGACGACGTTCCAGTCGCCGCCCAGCTTCGTCCGGAACGCCTCCAACTCCGCGCCGGTCAACGGGGGCACGCCGCCCCGGCATGGGACGCACTGCTGCTTCGCGAGTTCACTCATCGCTCCTCCTCGGCCGCCCGCGCCGCGTCTTGTTCCGGTCCGCGGCGAGCGCCCGCGGGCACGGCGGCCGGCCGGATATAGTGGATGGTGGGAGCCCGTCCGACTCGTCCCCCGACGATCGACCCACACGCTCCCGGGAGATCAATCATGTCCGAAAAGCGCCCCCAGAACTACGCGAACCACGTGAAGTGGGTACCGCTGTTCCACTACGTGGCCATGCCCCTGCTGGGGATCAACCTCGTCCTGGCCCTGGTCGGGCTGCTGGACGGAATCACGGTCGAGACCTTGAATCGCGCCGGCGTGGCTGTCGGCCTGATGTTGGCGTTGTTCTTCGCCCGCGTCAACGCGCTCAAGGCCCAGGACCGCGTCATCCGCCTCGAGGAGCGCATGCGCATGGCGCGCCTGCTGCCGGACGACCTGAAGCCGCGCATCGAGGAGGTAACGACCGCGCAGTGCGTCGCGCTGCGCTTCGCCGACGACGACGAGCTGCCGGCCCTGGTCCGCCGGGCGCTCGACGAGAAGGCCGATCAGAAGACGATCAAGCAGGCGATCGAGAACTGGAGGCCGGACTACCAGCGCGTCTGACCGGCGTTGCCGTCCGCGACCCGCCCCCGGGGGCCGTGCGCGCTCCCCGGGGCACATCGTCGAGCGCCGTCCATCACGACCGGTCCTTCGCAGCCGCGACGGCGGCATCCCATGCCTCCGCCATCCGGCTCGACGTCAGCCAGAGCCCACCGTCCACCACCAGGGTGACGCCGCTGACGAACGACGCGAGGTCCGAGCAGAGGTAGAGCGCCGCCTTCGAGACGTCGTCGATGGCGCCGAGGCGGCGTAGCGGGGTCATCTCGACGACGCGGTCCTTCGCCGGCCCGACGAGCAGTCTGCGCACTCCCTCGGTGTCGGCGATCGGCCCCGGCGCGATGCCGTTCACCCGGATACCGTACTCGCCCCACTCAACGGCGAGCACGCGGGTCAGGGCGTCGACGCCCGCCTTGGCCGCCGACACGTGCAACTGCGCCGCCGTCCCGAAGTAGTGCAGCGTGGCGCTGATGTTCAGCACGACCCCGCCCTGCTTCTTCAGGTGCGGCAGCGCCGCCCGGCACACGTGGAACGTCCCCTTGAGGTCGATGTCCACCACCGCCCCGAACGCGTTGGGCGACAGGTCCTCGGCCCGGCAGAGGAAGTTGCCGGCGGCGCCGTTGACCAGGATGTCGAGCCGCCCGAACGCGTCGACCGTCTGCGCGACCGCGGCGTCGACCGCGGCCGGATCCCGGACGTCGCCCGCGACCGCCAGCGCCCGGACCCCGAGCGCCTCGAGCTCGCGGCGGGTGGGCTCCAGGTGCTCCGCCCGGCGGCTGGTGATCGCCACGTCGCAGCCGTGCGCGGCCAGCGCCAGCGACAGGCCGCGGCAGATGCCGGTGCCGCCGCCGGTCACCAGCGCCGCCTTGCCTTGCAACAGATCCGGTTGAAAGCTCATCGAGAAACCATACAATGCGCGGATTGTCGGTACTGACCGTCCTCACCAACGCCTTTCCCCTCTGGCTGCTCCTCGCCAGCGGCATCGCCCTGGTCCGGCCCGAGCTGTTCACCTGGTTCAGCGGGCCGTTCATCACCGTCGGCCTGGGCGTCATCATGCTGAGCATGGGCATGACGGTCGGTTTCGAGGACTTCCGGCACATCGCCCGCGAACGCACCAGCGTCCTGCCCGGTGTCGCGCTGCAATACACGGTGATGCCGCTGCTCGGTTGGAGCATCGGCTGGCTGCTCGACCTGCCGACGCCGTTCGCCGTCGGCCTCATCCTGGTCTCGTGCTGCCCCGGAGGCACCGCCTCGAACGTCATTGCGTTCCTGGCCCGCGCCGACGTCGCTCTTTCGGTAACCATGACGACCGCCTCGACGCTGCTGGCGGTGCTGATGACCCCGACGCTGACCGCGCTGCTCGCCGGCAGCCGGATCGACGTACCGGCGGGGGGCCTGCTGCTGGACACCGTGCAGGTGGTCGTCCTGCCGGTCGTGGCCGGCGCCGTGCTCAAGGCGCGCTTTCCCGTCGCCTGCCGCCGCGTGCTGCCGGTGGCGCCGCTGGTGGCGGTGGTCGCCATCGTGCTGATTGCCGCCTCGGTCATCGGCGGCGGGCGTGAGCAGGTCATCGAGGCGGGCGCCCGCCTGCTGCTCGCCGTGCTCTTCCTGCACGCCGGCGGGTTCGTGCTCGGCTACGGCGCCGCCCGCCTGTGGACGGGCCGCGAGCAGGCGGCGCGCACCGCGGCGATCGAAGTGGGGATGCAGAACTCCGGGCTCGGTGTCGTCCTGGCGCGGCAGAATTTCGCGAATCCGCTGGTGGCCATCCCGAGTGCGATGTCCGCGGTGATGCACTCGGTCGTCGGCAGCATCGCCGCCGCGATCTGGCGGATGACGACGACGGAGCGTGCACCCCGGGAATGAGATTCCGCGCGACGGCCGGACAAGACGATCCCCAAGGAGGGATGACGGCGATGAAGAGGATCCTCATGGTTGCGGCGTGCGTTCTCGTCCTGCTGTCCACGGCATCGCCCGCGGCGGCGCAGTCGCGCAAGACGACCGGAATCGTGTCCCTCCTGGCGGGGGCGGGTCTCGTGATCGCGGCGTTCGACTACGAGACCGACATCTGCCCGGAGGGCTACAGCAAACACACGTATCAGCACCAGCCGACGCAATGCGTCTTCGTCAGCCCGGACTGGCCGTTCGACACGGACGTCCGCGATGCGACGACCGACGCCACGTTCACGCGCCCCAAGCTGGCCTGGGCCGGCATCGGCGCGGTCGGCCTCGGGGCGGTGCTCCTGACGCTGCCGGACAACCGCGTGACGCGGGATCTCGACGTGCAGGTGTCGCCGGAGCGCGTGGCGGTGCGGCGGAAGTTCGGGTGGTAGGCGAGCGCCGGACGACGCCGCTCTCCGGTCAACCGACGGCGCGGGTCACCAGGGCCCGCAGCTCCGGCGCGAGGTCGAGGTCGAGCGCGGCCGCCCGTCCCCGTTCCGACATCTTCCGCCACGTCTTCCGCAGAATCCCGACGACCTTCTCGTCCTCGTGCTGCGCCGCGAAGGGCGCGAGGTAGTGGCGTAGGAAGACGAGACAGACGACGTCCTCGAGGAGCTGCACCTCGGGATCGGCCTTCAGCCGCTCCTTGCGGAGCAGCGCCCGAACGCGCCCGACGGCGGCCTCCTCGTAGCCGATCTCGCGCAGGATGCCGCCCGCGGTCTCGGCGTGGAAACCACCCAGATCGGTCCGCCAGCGGCGGTAGCCGTCGCGCCCCTGCGGGTAGCTGTCGCGGGAAACGGTCCAGCGCCTGATGTGCTGGCAGCGCGCCGCCAGGCGGACGACCTCGGAAGCGTCCGGCGCGAAGCGCTCCAGCGCATCGGACATCCGCTGCGCGTAGAGCAGCTCCTTCGGATGGGAAACGCCGTCCACCGTTTCGACGTTGGGATCCTCGGCGTTCGCGCGGTCGAAGCACGCAACGGCTTCGCGGAAGCGCTCCGACGGCTCGAATACCCGGCTCATCGCACGTGGCTCCTCGCCGGCTTCAATCCGCCGCGCCGACGTAACCCGCCTTCTCCAGGTGCAGGATGATCCGCTGCGCCGCCTCGTCGGGCGTCAGCGCGGTGGTGTCGATCGCCAGCTCGGCGTCCGCCGGCGCCTCGTAGGGATCGGATATCCCGGTGAACTCCTTGATGATGCCGGCCCGCGCCTTGGCGTACAGGCCCTTGCGGTCGCGCTGCTCGCACACGTCGAGCGGCGTGTCGACGTGCACCAGCACGAAGCCGCCGGCCGGCTCGATCATCGCGCGCACATCCTTGCGCACCGCGTCGTACGGCGCGATGGGAGCGCAGACGGCAATGCCGCCGTTCCTGGTGATCTCCGACGCCACGTAGCCGATGCGCCGGATGTTGATGTCGCGGTGCTCTTTCGAGAAGCCCAGCTCGCTCGACAGGTTCTTCCGCACCAGATCGCCGTCGAGCAGCGTCACCGGCCGCCCGCCGAACTCCAGGAACTTGACCAGGAGCGCATTGGCGATGGTCGATTTCCCCGATCCCGACAACCCGGTGAAGAAGACCGTGAACCCCTGCCGCTCCCGCGGCGGGTGGCTGCGCCGCAACTCCTGGGCGACCTCGGGGAAGGTGAACCAGGACGGGATGTCCTTCCCGCCGGCGAGACGCTGCCGCAGCTCGGTGCCCGAGAGGTTCAGGGTGCGCGTCCCCTCCGGAACCTCGTCGACCGGCATGTACGAATCGCGGTCCTCGACGTAGACCATCATCCTGAACGGGACCATCGTCACCCCGAGCTCGGCCTCGTGCTCTCGCAGCAGTTCCTGTGCGTCGTACGGGCCGTAGAACGGATTGCCCGCCGAGTCGCTGCCCGGGCCGGCGTGGTCGCGCCCGACGATGAGGTGGGAACAGCCGTGGTTCTTGCGGATGATCGCGTGCCAGACCGCCTCGCGCGGACCGCCCATGCGCATCGCCAGCGGCAGCAACGACAGCAGCGCCGTCCTGGACGGATAGCGCTGCAGCAACGCCTGGTAGCACCGCACGCGCGTGTAGTGATCCACGTCACCGGGCTTGGTCAGGCCGACCACCGGGTGGATCAGCAGGCTCGCCTCGACCTCCTTGGCCGCCCGCAGGGTCAGCTCCTGGTGCGCCCGGTGCATCGGGTTGCGCGTCTGGAAGGCGACCACCCTGGTCCAGCCCAGCTTGGCGAACTCCGCGCGCAGCTCGGCCGGGGTATGGCGCAGCAGGCGGTAGTCGTAGTGGGTGACCGGCTGCACGGCGGTCACCCGGCCGCCGAGGCAGCAGGGCTGCGTCCGGTCGAGCAGGTGGGCCACGCCCGGATGTTCGGCGTTGGTCGTGCCGAAGACCGCCGCCGCCTCCGCGGGCCGATCCGGCTGCCAGATGTCCTCGACGTCGAGGACGGCCAGCATGACGCCCTCTTCGTCGCGCAACGCCAGGCGCGCTCCGGGCGACAGCGACGACGCCAGCGATTCCGGAACGTCGAGCGTGATCGGTACCGGCCACAGGGTCCCGTCGTCGAGGCGCATCTGCGCGCACACGCGGTCGTAGTCGCGCTGCCGCAGAAACCCGTGGAGCGGGGAGAACCCGCCGCTGACGAGCAGCTCCAGGTCGCACAGTTGGCGCGGGGAGAGATCGAGAGACGGCCAGTCGCGTGATTCCGCCTTCAGCTCGGCGCACCGATCCTCGCTGGCGAAGAGGTTGACGAGTGCCCCGCCGTGCGGGGCGATCAGATGGTCGGACAAGACGAGTGCTTCCTCTCTACTGGCAGGTTTGCGAACGTAGCGAACCTCGTACCCTAGCACGCGACTGCGGTCCTCTCCCGCGCGCATGGTATCGAGCGTCGCCCCGCGATCACCCCGATCGCGGGAGCCTGGGCGAACCTTGTCCGCCACTCCCTTGACGGTCGACCACCCCGGCAGGCTAAAATGGCGAGCGTACGCACCGCGATGACGATCCCGACGAACGTCTGCGCCTGTTGTTGCTGTTGTACGGGGACCCGAGGGCTCCCCCGCGCCGACGGTCGTACCGCGTTGCACGCCTACGTAGACTGAGACTAGAGCACGACGCACGACACCGAGGCCCGGGGGGCAAGCGCCCTCCGGGCTTTTTTTGTGCCCTTGAATCGTGAGTGGAACCCGACGTGACCGACTTCGCCCCGACCGCCATTGGATTCGCTGCCGGCCTGCTCGTCGGCGCCACCTCGACCGGCGGCGGCGCCCTGCTGACGCCGGCGCTGATTCTGTTCGCCCGTGTGCCCCCTTCGATCGCCATCGGTTCGGATGTGTTGGTCGCCAGTGGCATGAAGCTGTTCGGCGGCGGATTCTACGCCTTGCGTCGCGAGGTGCATTGGTCGACCGTCGGACGCCTGGCCGCCGGATCGATTCCGGGTGCGCTGGTCGGGATGATGATCCTCAACCGCATGCCGCTCGACCGGTTGGAGACCTGGCTGACCCACGCGCTGGGCGTCGTGCTCGCGGCCGCCGGCGCGGCGCTCCTGCTGCGTCTGACCCTGGCCGGCCGACCACGGCCGACCGGGACGCCGGCGACGGCGGTGACGGCGGGCCTCGGCTTCGTGACCGGCGTCCTGGTGAGCATGACCAGCGTCGGCAGCGGCTCGCTGCTTCTCTGCGTGCTGGCGCTCGGGTACCCGCTGCGGGCGCGAGAGACCGTGGGAACCGATCTGGTCCATGCCCTCGCGCTCTCGGCCGTGGCGACGCTGGGCCACGCGAGCGCGGGGCGGGTAGACGTAGCGCTGGCCGGGACGGTGCTTGCCGGCGCGATACCGGGCGTGCTGACCGGGGCGCGGCTGGCGACCGGAGTCGAGGAGCGGTCGTTGCGCGCCGCCCTGGCCGTCGTGCTCGTCGCCATCGGCGTGCCGCTGGCCGTGTTTGGAATGTAGCCGGGCTTCGCATCGCCCAAGAAGAAGGAGACGCCTCGTGACCGTCGACGTCAGCCTGGACCGGACTCCGGATCGGTTGGAAGCAGAATTCGCAGGCTGCGCTGCGGAGCTCGAGAGCCGGCCCGCCGGCGACGTGCTGCGCTGGGCGGTGGAACGCTACGCCGACCGGCTGACGTTCGCCACCGGGTTCGGACCCGAGGGTTGCGTCCTGATCGATCTGATCGGGCGCCAGCGGCTGCCCATCGATCTGTTCACCCTCGACACCGGCCTGTTCTTCGAGGAGACCTACGCCCTGTGGCGCGGCCTGGAGAAGCGGTACGATATCGAGATCCGCCGTATCTCACCGGAGCTGGCCCTGGAGGAGCAGGCGCTCGCGCACGGCGAACGCCTGTGGGAACGGGATCCCGACCGTTGCTGCGCGATCCGCAAGGTGGCGCCGCTCGCGGCCGAGCTGGCCCGCGTCGACGCCTGGATCACCGCCATCCGGCGCGACCAGACGCCGCAGCGCGCCGACGCGCGCGCCATCGAGTGGGATCCGAAGTTCGGAATAGCGAAGATCAATCCGCTGGTCGGCTGGACGAAGCACGACGTCTGGCGCCACATCCTGGAACACGACGTGCCGTACAATCCGCTGCATGATCTGGGCTACCCGAGCATCGGCTGCCTCCCCTGCACGAGCCCGGTACGGCCTGGAGAGGACGACCGCGCGGGCCGCTGGCGGCACAGTGTGAAGACGGAGTGCGGGCTGCACGGCCCGGCTGTGGCCGCGCGCTGAGCAACGGCCCGCGCAACAGGAGCGATGGCAGGATGCACCTCTACCCCGCCTTTCTGAAGCTCGACGGCCGGCGGGTGGTGGTGGTCGGGGCCGGCCCCGTCGCGGCGTCGAAGCTGCGCGGACTGCTCGACGCGGGGGCCGACGTTACCGTCGTCGCGCCGGCGTGGGTCGCCGAGGCTGAAGCGGAAGCAGAGAACGTGACGCCGGTCGAGCGCGAGTTCCGGCCGTCCGACCTCGACGGCGCGTGGCTGGTGGTGGCGGCGGCGACGCCGGCGGTCAACCGCGAGGTGGCGCTGGCGGCCGAGGCGCGGCGCGTGTTCGTCAACGCGGTCGACGATCCGCCGAACGCCAGCCTCTACCTGGGCGGCGTCGTGCGGCGTGCGGGCGTGACCTTCGCCATCTCGACCGACGGGCGCGCCCCGGCCCTGGCCGGGCTGCTGCGCGAAGGGATCGACGCGGTCCTCCCCGAGGAGGAGATCGAGCGCTGGCTGCCCGAGGCCGTGCGAATGCGCGAGCGGTGGCGAGCCGGGCAGGTACCCATGGAAGCGCGGCGACCGGAACTGCTGGAGGCGCTCGTCAGGCTCTATTCCCGCGACAGCGACGACGATTGCAGGGCGTCCGATACCGTGACGCCGGGAACCTCGACGTCATGACGACCGGCAAGAACGCACCGGCGCCGCACGGCGGCAGGCTCGGATTCGTGTCGCTCGTCGGGGCCGGTCCCGGAGACCCGGAGCTGCTGACGCTGAAGGCGGCGCGGCGCCTCGCCGAGGCGGACCTGCTGCTGTACGACGGGCTGGTTCCGGCGGACGTCACGGCCCTGGCGACGCGGGCGCAGCACTTTTCCGTCAGCAAGCGGGCCGGACGGCCCTCGGTGGACCAGGACACGATCCACCAGGTGATGATCCGCGGCGCACGGCGCGGCAAGCGTGTGGTGCGGCTGAAGAACGGCGACCCGTTTCTGCTCGGGCGGGGTGGCGAGGAAGCGCTGGCGCTTCGGGCGGCCGGCATTCCCTTCGAGGTGGTTCCCGGCGTCACGGCCGCGGTCGCGGCGCCTGCATTGGCGGGCATTCCGGTGACGCACCGGGGACTCGCCGCCGGGTTCACGGTGGTCTCCGGCCATGCGGCTGGAGCATTCGAGCCCATCCTGGGCGCGATGGCCCCCGGATCGATGACGGTGATCGTCCTCATGGGCCTGCGGAATCGAGCGCGCATCGCCGCGACGCTGCTCGACCACGGCTGGAACGCGCATACGCCGGCAGCCGTCGCGCTGGCCGCTTCGACACCGCGGATGCACCTCTGGACCGGAAGCCTCGGCGAGCTCGGAACCGCCCGGTTCGAAGCCCCGGCAGACGCACCCGGCACCATCGTGGTCGGCGAGGTGGCGAACCTGAGCGCGCTCATCGGCGGGACACGGACGCCGGCGCGAACCGACGCGCCGCGGACTCTCGACGGCCCACGCGTGCAGGCAAGGAATGTGTGACATGACCTGGAAGGAAGCACTCGCCGACCGTATTCCGGCCGCGCTGGCGGCCGAGATAGACACGTTCGAGCGCCAGATCGCTCTCCGGCGGCAGGACAAGATCGACGAGAAGGTGTTCGCCGAGACGCGCCTGCGCCGCGGCGTCTACGGGCAGCGCTACGACAACGGACAGCGCAACGACGGCACCGGCCCGAAGACGCTGCCGTATCCGTCGGACGGCCTCACCAAGGGACCGGAGACGGTCTGGGACGCGCCCGGGATGCAGCGGATCAAGATCCCGATGGGCCGGCTGACGCCCGACCAGATGGACACGCTGGCGGACCTCGCCGCGGAGTACAGCGACGGCGTCTGCCACGTGACGACGCGCCAGGACATCCAGCTCCACTTCGTCCATCTCGACGACACGCCGGACCTGATGCGCCGCCTCGCGGCGGTCGGCATCACGACCCGCGAGGCGTGCGGCAACACCGTCCGCAACGTCACCGCCTGCCCGCTGGCCGGGGTCTGCCGCGACGAGACCTTCGACGTCACCCCGCACGCGGAGGCGTGCATGCGCTTCCTGCTCGGGCACCCGGACGCACAGGACTTCGGGCGCAAGTTCAAGGTGGCGTTCTCGGGCTGCCGCGAGCACGCCTGCGGGCTCGTCTCGATGCACGATCTGGGTCTGATCGCGGTCACCCGAAACGAGAACGGCGTCGAGCGGCACGGCTTCGAGACCTACGTCGGGGGAGGTCTCGGCGCGGTGCCGCACCAGGCCCGGCTGTTCGACGAGTTCCTGCCGGTCGAGGAGCTGTTGCCGATCGCGCAGGCCATCTCGCGCGTCTTCGCCCGGCTCGGCGAGAAGCGCAACCGGGCCCGCGCGCGCATCAAGTTCCTGGTGGCGCACCTGGGACTCGACGAGTTCAGGCGGCTCGTCCTCGAAGAGCGCGCCGCCCTGCCCGACGACCCGCGCTGGACCGCGCACCTCTCCGGCGCGCCGCCGGAAGCCGAGCAGCCGCTCCGGCCCGCCGCGGCGGGCGGCGGCGCCGGGTCGAACGGCTTCGCGGGGTGGGCGCGGACCAACGTCTACCGCCAGCGCCAGACCGGTTACGCGACGGTCACCGTCGCGCTGCCGCTCGGCGACCTGACCGCCCACCAGATGCGGCGTCTGGCCGCCCTCGCCAGACAGTACGTCGGCGGCGCGGTGCGGGCGACGGTCGAGCAGAACATCGTCCTGCGCTGGGTCAGCGAGGCCGACCTGCCCGCACTGTATCGCGAGCTGTCGGCCGTCGGGCTCGGCGGGGCAGGGGCCGGGACCCTCGCCGACATCACCGCCTGCCCCGGCACCGACACCTGCAAGCTCGGCATCGCCTCGTCGCGCGGACTGGCGGCCGAGCTCACGTCCCGGCTCTCCGAGCGGGCCGCCGCGGGCGCTTTCGACCCGGCCGTCGAAGGGCTGCGCATCAAGACGAGCGGCTGCTTCAACTCGTGCGGCCAGCATCACATCGCCGACCTCGGGTTCTACGGGGTCAGCCGCAACATCGGCGGCTATGCGGTGCCCCACTTCCAGGTGGTGCTCGGCGGCAAGTGGCTCGACAACGCCGGCGCGTACGGCCTCGCGTCCGGCGCCGTGCCGTCCAAGCGCATTCCCGAGGTCGTCGAGCGCATCACCGGACGGTTCGTCGCCGAACGCCGCGAGGACGAGTCGTTCCAGGACTACACGCGCCGCATCGGCAAGCGCGCCCTGCGCGAGATGTTCGCCGATCTGGCCCCCGTCCCGTCCCACGACGACGACCCGTCGTTCTACTCCGACTGGGGCGATCCGCGCGAGTTCACCCTCGGCGACATGGGTGTCGGCGAATGCGCGGGCGAGGTCGTGTCGCTGACCGAGTTCGACCTCGCCGCGGCCGAGGCGCGCATCTTCGAGGCGCAGTCGCGGCTGGAGGAGCAGGCCATCGCACAGGCCGACGAGCTGGCCTACGGCGCGATGCTGCTGGGCGCGCGGGGACTGATCAAGTCGGAGTTCATCGACATCGGCGACGATGCGGACGCCATCGTCCGCGAGTTCCGGACGCGGTTCTTCGATACGCAGGTCTTCTTCGACAAGTACGCGGGCGGCAAGTTCGCCATGTACCTGTTCCGCCGGCACGAGTCGGGCCCGCGGCTCGCCCCCGACGCCGTGCACCACCTGATCGAGGAGGCGCAGCTCTTCCTCGAAGCCTGCCACGCGTGCCAGGCGCGGCTCGCCGCGCGGCCGGCCGCCGGGATGCCGGCCGCCGCCGAGGAGCGGGCGTAACCGATGGCATTCGACGCCGCGGCGCTGCAGCGTTTCAGTCTGAAGATCTTCGCGGAGCCCGCGTCGGCGGGCGCGCCGAGCACGATCATTCCGGTCTTCCACACGTGGATACAGGAGCACGCCGTACCGGGACTCCTGATCGACGTCGCCGACTACACGCACCTCGTCGACGGCCCGAGCGTGCTGCTCGCGGCGCACGAGGCCAACTACGCGCTCGACGAGACCGGCGGGCGGCCGGGCCTGTCGTACACCCGCAAGCAACCACTCGACGGTACGTTCGGCGAGCGACTGGCAGTGGCGGCGGCGGCGCTCGTCGCCGCGGCGCGTCGCCTGGAGCAGGACACGTCCCGCATGACCGGCGGCGGCATCACGTTCCCGGGCAACGAGATCGAGTTCGCGTCCAACGACCGCCTGGTCGCGCCGCGCACCTCCGATACCGAGTCCGCGCTACGGGAGGAGCTGGCCGCGTTCGGGGGTCGTCTGTTCGGCGACGCTGACGTCGAGGTGCGACCGCTGAACGATCCGGCCCGCCTCGGCTTCACACTGAAGACGACCGCGGCCGTCCCACTCGACGCACTGTCGTCCAGGGTAGAGTGACATCGGAGGGTGGAGGGCTGAAGACCCGCCCGGGGACGACCGATGCTGTCCAGCTTCACTGGCTACGACCGCATCCCTGATGCTCGACCATCAGCTCCGAGTTGACGAGCAGCCCGCGCCAAGCCTCCGCGTCGTCCGGCGGCGGGCAGTACTGACGGCGCAGGTCACGGAAGTAGTTTGACGAGACGGCGGCGGTCGAAGTCGTCGAGCGACGAGCCGGGAACGGGCCGGCGATCGTACTGCAGTCGTCCCCACTGCATGTAGAGACGGGCCTCCTCCTCGTCGAAGGCGTCGCGCGTCGTGGATCCGATGCTGGCCCCGCTACGGGAAATCGCCAGCCCACAGCCTGCGCGCGAAGATCTCTGCCGGCAGGATATCGATGCCGTCCTCGGTGCGCCGGGCGCGGGGCTCCAGGCAGGCCACGACCCGCCGGCCGACCTCCGGATGGTCGAGCACCAGGCTGCGCAGCCCCTTCAGGTGATCCCGGGTGACCCGCGACGTGGCCTTCGCCTCGACCGCGAGGTGCATGTCGCCGAGCACGAAGTCGACCTCGGTGCCGCCCGCCAGCCGCCAGTAGGCAACGTCGCCGTCCCACTCCCGGTAGTCGATGAAGGCGGAGAGCTCGTGGAACACCCAGTTCTCGAATGCCTGGCCATAGCCCACGGAGCCGGGCAGCAGCTCGCCCCGGCGCGCGAGGCGATTCACCACGCCGACATCCGCGAAGTAGAACTTCGGCGCGCCGATGGTGCGGCGCTTGGGACGTTTGCGCCACGCCGGCAGGCTCCGCCCCAGCAGCGTGTCCTCCAGGATCCGGAAATAGCCCTTGACCGTGTTGCTGGAAACGCCGCACTCGCGGGCGATGGTCGAGCAGTTGACCATCGCGCCGTCGCCGAGCGCCGCCGCATCCAGGAAGCCGGCGAACGCCGGCAGGTTCCGCACGAGACCCTCGGCGGCGATCTCCTCCCGGAGATAGTCCGCGATGTAGGCATCGAGCAAGCGACGCGGCCGGCCGGCCTCGTACATCCGCGGCAGATAGCCGTGGTTGAGCATCCGCGGCAGGTCGAAGTCGTTTCCGATCTCCCGCGCCGTCAAGCCGTGAAGGTAGTAGCGCAGCGCCCGCCCACCGAGCAGATTGGCGGCGCCGCGCCTCACCTTGCGCGCGCTCGACCCGCACAACGCAAAGTGCAGGCCGCGGTTCTCTATGAGCCAGTGCACCTCGTCGAGCAGCGCCGGGACCTTCTGGATTTCATCGATGACGACCTGCCGTCCGGGCTGGGGCGCTTCCGCCTCGATCTCCTGGCGCAGCAGCTCTGGATGGACGGCATAGCGCCGGAACTCGTCGGCCTTGAGCAAGTCGATGCGGCGAGCCTCGGGATAGCGCCGCTTCAGGAGTGTGCTCTTGCCGGTCTGGCGCGGTCCCCACAAGAAGAAGGACTCCTGTCCCGCATCGGGAAGGGACAGGCTTCGCTCGAACATGAATCTAAAAATATCACGACAATCTGAACTGCACCTGCAATACGTGCGGTCAGTCCGAGCTCGACCTCTCGTCGCGCGCAGCCGCGAACAGCGAGAGCTGGGCTGCGTCTTCGAGCTCCGGTTGCGCGTGCGGGGGCCGGTCGTGGACGGATGCGAGCAACCCGACCCCGATCGCTTCGTTGCGCAGCACCTCGGGGTCGTAGAGGCCGAGACCCCGGCGGATCGTCCACCAGAGCTTCCGGCGCCGCTGCAGCGGAGCCTCGTCGATTGCACGTACGGCCGCGATGACGCCCCTGTGACTCGGAACTCCGCGAATGCGCACCCGGTCGTCGAGCACGGCTCTGACGAGATGCGGCGCCTCGGACAGCCAGTCGCCGGGCGGAGCGAGGGAACCACCCTGCACGATGACACGCTCGTCCACGCCGGCATTATCGTCCGAACCCAGGAACGGCGTTTTCACGCGCCCCGCCCGGCCCAGCAGCCTATGAATCAGTTGCGCTAATAGAGGGAGTGCTTGCCATTAGCAGTGGACGTAGGTACAGTGGCGGGTTCATGCATCTGGAGGCGCTCAACATCTTCTGCGACGTGGTTCGGCACCAGAGCTTCTCGCGGGGCGCGCTGGCCAACTCGGTCAGCCAGTCCGCGGCCAGTCAGGCGGTGCGGCAGCTCGAGCGGCGGCTCGGCGCGCAGTTGATCGACCGGTCGCGCCGCCCGTGGCAATTGACGCCGGAGGGCAAGCTCTTCTTCCAGGGTTGCCAGGAGATCGTCGACCGCTACCACGAGCTCGAAGAAGCGGTGCAGCGGCGACAGGACCCGTCCGGCTACACGGTCCGGCTCGCGTCCATTTATTCCGTCGGACTCCACGATCTCAGCCAGTACGTCGACCGGTTTCGCGCAGCGGTACCCGGCGCGCACGTCGACATCGAGTACATGCATCCGGACGAGATCCCGACCCGCATCCAGAACGATCAGTCGGACGTCGGACTGCTGGCGTTCGCCACGCCGGGCCGCGACCTGACGGTCGTCCCGTGGCGGCAGCAAACCATGGCGGTCGCCTGTCCCCCTGCCCACCGCTTCGCACAACGGACGACGGCGATTGGACCGCGGGAGCTGGACGGCGCCGCGTTCGTGACGTTCGACCGGGGACTGCCGGTCCGGCGCGAGCTCGACCGTTATCTGCGACGGCACGGCGTCGACGTCGACGTCGTCGCCGAGTTCGACACTATCGAGAACATCAAGCAGGCGGTGGAGGACGGCGCGGGAGTCGCGATTCTTCCGGAGTCGACCCTGCGGCGCGAAGTGGAGCGCCAGACGCTGGTGGCCGTCCCCCTCGACAAGCTCGACGGCGAGGCCGCCTTCGTGCGGCCGCTGAGCATCGTCCACCGCCGGCGGCGGCGACTGAATCCGGCCGTGAAGCAGTTCATCCGGCTGCTGCGGCTCGACGGCGCGGGACAGACCGGCGATGCATCGGCGGACCGCCCCGCCGCTGCCCAGGATCGCTATGCGGGCGCCGCGGGCGCCGACGCGGCATCCGTTACGGGCACGCAGTAGCCGGCGGCGGAGTCTCCGGATCTCGAACGATGAAGGCGATCATGCAGAATTCACGCCCCAACGCCCGTCCCGCCGGCACGCTGCCGCGGGCCGAGGGCCTGTACGACCCGCGCTTCGAGCACGACTCGTGCGGCGTCGGGTTCGTCGTGAACATCAAGGGCGAGCGATCGCACAAGCTCGTCCGGCAGGCGTTCGAGGTATCCGTCAATCTCCTGCACCGCGGCGCGTGCGGCTGCGAGGTGAACACGGGCGACGGCGCCGGCATGCTCCTGCAGCTTCCGCACAAGTTCTTCCGCAAGGCGGCGGACGCCGCCGGTTTCGAGCTGCCGGGGCCCGGGGCCTACGGCGTGGGCATGGTGTTCCTGCCGCGCGACGCGGCCGAGCGGCGGCAGGTGGAGGACACGTTCGGCCGAATCGTCGACGAAGAGGGCCAGCGCCTGCTCGGCTGGCGCGACGTGCCGACCGACAGCGGACACCTCGGCGCCACGGCGCGGAGCGGCGAGCCGGTGATTCATCAGATCTTCATCGGCCGCGGGCCGGCCCTCGACGCCGCCCCCGACGCGGCGGCGCGGTTCGAGCGGAAGCTGTACGTCATCCGCAACCGCGCGGCGCACGAGGTCGATGGCCTGCAGCTTCGCGAGCGCGACCTCTTCTACGTCGCCAGCCTGTCGTCGAACACCATCGTCTACAAGGGAATGCTGATCGCGGACCAGGTCGAGCGGATGTTCCCCGACCTGGCGGACCCGGACGTCGAGTCGGCGCTGGCGCTCGTCCACTCCCGGTTCAGCACCAACACGTTTCCCTCGTGGCCGCTGGCCCACCCGTACCGTTACTGCGCCCACAACGGCGAGATCAACACGCTGCGGGGCAACATCAACTGGATGCGCGCACGCGAGGCGCTGTGCCGGTCGGACCTTTTCGGCGACGACCTGCAGAAGGTGTTTCCACTGATCCGCGAGGGCCAGAGCGATACCGCGACGTTCGACAACGTGCTCGAGTTCCTGGCCCTTACCGGCCGCCCCCTCGCCCACGCGGTCCTGATGATGATCCCGGAGCCGTGGAGCAATCACGAGTCGATGAGCCCGGAACGCAAGGCGTTCTACGAGTACCACGCGTCGCTGATGGAGCCGTGGGACGGTCCGGCGTCGATCGCCTTCACCGACGGCACCGTGATCGGCGCCGTGCTCGATCGCAACGGACTGCGGCCCTCGCGCTACTACGTCACGACGGACGACATGGTGATCATGGCGTCCGAGGTGGGCGTCCTCGACATCCCGCCGGAGAACGTGCTGGTCAAGGAACGGCTGCATCCGGGCCGCATCTTCCTGGTCGACACGGCGCAGGGACGGATCGTCGACGACGAGGAGATCAAGCGCGGCCTCGCCCGCGAGAAGCCCTACGCCGCGTGGCTGAAGCAGGAACTGGTCCACATCGACGACCTGCCGCCGGCCCCCGGCGTTTCGGCCGGGCCGCGGGAACCCGTCCGCACGCTGCAGCGCGCTTTCGGCTACACCGAGGAGGATCTGCGGATCCTCATCGCGCCGATGGCTCAGGCCGGCGCCGAGCCGATCGGCTCGATGGGCACCGACACCGCGCTCGCCGTTCTCTCGGATCGCTCGCGGCTCCTGTACGACTACTTCAAGCAGCTCTTCGCGCAGGTGACCAACCCGCCGCTGGACGCGATCCGCGAGGAGCTGGTGACCGACATGGGATCGACGCTGGGCGCCGAGGCCAACCTGCTGGCGCCCGATGCGCGATCGTGCCACCACGTCAAGGTGGACGCACCGGTGATCACGAACGACGATCTCGCGAAGCTGCGGCACCTGGACGATCCCGCGTTTCGTTCGGCGACGCTGCCGATGCTGTTCGACCCCGGCGCCGGCGCGGCGGGCCTCGAGCAGGCCATGGAAGCGTTGTGCCGGGCGGCCAGCGAAGCCGTCGCCGCCGGAGCGACGCTGCTCGTCCTGTCCGACCGCGGGGTGGATCGCGAGCACGCGCCGGTGCCGGCCCTGCTCGCCACCGCCGGCGTCCACCACCATCTCGTGCGGGAAGGCTCCCGCACGCGCTGCTCGCTGATCGTCGAGACCGGCGAAGCCCGCGAGTGCCATCACATGGCCCTGCTCGTGGGCTATGGCGCCGCGGTCGTCAACCCGTATCTCGCCTTCGAGACCATCGAGGAGCTGCGCGCCGACGGCGAGGTGCGGGACGTCGACCCGGCACAGGCGATCCGCAACTACATCAGGGCCTGCACCAAGGGCGTGCTGAAGGTGATGTCCAAGATGGGCATCTCCACGCTCCAGAGCTATCGCGGCGCCCAGATCTTCGAGGCGGTCGGACTCGACAAGGCGTTCGTGGACCGCTGCTTCACCTGGACCGCATCGCGCATCGGCGGGATCGGCATCGACACGGTGGCCGAGGAGGTCGTCCGGCGCCACGCGCGGGCGTTCATCGAGCGCGGCCGCGAGGACGACGAGCTCGACTCGGGCGGCGAGTACCAGTGGCGCCGCGACGGCGAGTACCACCTGTTCAACCCGGAGACGGTCTTCAAGCTGCAGCACGCCAGCCGCAGCAACCAGGTGGCCGTGTATCGGGAGTACGCCGGGCTCGTCAACGATCAGAGCCGGCAACGGGCGACGTTGCGCGGCCTGCTCGAGCTGAAGCCGGCGGCCGCGCCGATCCCGATCGAGGAGGTGGAGCCGGCCGAGGCGATCTTCAAGCGCTTCTCCACCGGCGCCATGTCCTACGGCTCGATCAGCGCCGAGGCGCACGAGACCCTGGCCATCGCCATGAATCGCCTCGGCGGCAAGTCGAACACCGGCGAAGGGGGCGAGGATCCGACCCGGTTCACCCCGGACGAGAACGGCGACCTGCGCCGCAGCGCCGTCAAGCAGGTAGCCTCGGGCCGCTTCGGCGTCACGAGCGAGTATCTCGTCAACGCCGACGACCTGCAGATCAAGATGGCGCAGGGCGCCAAGCCGGGCGAGGGCGGGCAGTTGCCCGGCTTCAAGGTCTATCCGTGGATCGCGAAGGTGCGCTACTCCACGCCGGGCGTCGGGTTGATCTCGCCGCCGCCGCATCACGACATCTACTCGATCGAAGACCTGGCGCAGCTCATCCACGACCTGAAGAACTCGAACCCGGAAGCGCGGGTGCACGTGAAGCTGGTCGCCGAGGTGGGCGTCGGCACGGTCGCGGCCGGCGTCTCGAAGGCGCACTCCGACGTCGTGCTCATCTCCGGGCACGACGGCGGCACCGGCGCCTCCCCGCTGACCAGCATCAAGCACGCCGGCGTGCCGTGGGAGCTGGGCCTCGCGGAAACCCAGCAGGTCCTCGTGCTCAACGACCTGCGCGACCGGATCGTCGTGCAGGTCGACGGGCAGATGAAGACCGGCCGCGACGTGGTCATCGCCGCGCTGCTCGGCGCCGAGGAGTACGGCTTCTCGACGGCCCCGCTCGTGGTCACGGGCTGCATCATGATGCGCGTCTGCCACCTCGACACCTGTCCGGTCGGCATCGCGACGCAGAACCCGAAGCTGCGCGAGCGCTACTCCGGCAAGGCGGAGTTCGTCGAGAACTACTTCCGGTTCGTCGCCGAGGAGATTCGCGAGCTGATGGCGCAGCTCGGCTTCCGCACGATGGACGAGATGATCGGCCGGGCCGACCGGCTCGATGTCCGCAAGGCGGTCGACCACTGGAAGGCGCGCGGCGTCGACCTGTCGACGATTCTGCACCAGCCGGAGGTGGCGGACACCATCGGCCGCCGCTCGGTGCAGCCGCAGGACCACGGCCTGGACCGGGCCCTCGACAACACGCTCATCGAGCGCTGCGCGGACGCCATCGAGCACCGCCGTCCGGTGGAGATCGCCCTGCCGATCCGCAACGTCAACCGGACCGTCGGGACCATGCTCGGCGCCCGGATCAGCCGCCGGTGGGGCGCGGAAGGACTGCCCGACGACACCATCCGCATCGCGTTCACCGGGTCGGCGGGCCAGAGCTTCGGGGCGTTCGTGCCGCGGGGCGTCTCGATGACGGTGGCCGGAGACGCGAACGACTATTTCGGCAAGGGACTGTCCGGCGGCCGGCTCGTGATTCATCCGCCCGCGCGATCGACCTTCACGCCGGAGAAGAACATCATCATCGGCAACGTGGCGCTCTACGGCGCCACCGGCGGCGAGGCGTTCGTACGCGGCGTCGCGGGCGAGAGATTCGCGGTCCGCAACAGCGGAGCGCACGCGGTCGTCGAGGCGGTCGGAGACCACGGCTGCGAATACATGACCGGCGGACGAGTGGTGGTGATCGGCTCGACGGGACGGAATTTCGCCGCCGGCATGAGCGGCGGCATCGCCTACGTGCTGGACGCGAAAGGCGACTTCGAGCGCCGCTGCAATCCGGGCATGGTCGATCTCGAAGCGCTCGCGGCTGAAGACGCCGAGCTCGTCGAGCGACTGCTGGCGCGCCACCTGGAGCTGACCGGCAGCGCCGTCGCCGATGGACTGCTCGCTGCATGGGACACGGCTTGGCACCGCTTCGTGAAGGTGATGCCGAGGGACTTCAAGCGCGTGCTGCAGGCCGAGGCGCGAGCGCGCGCCCAGGCGCGGCAGCCGCAGTTCGCCGAGTTGATCGGCGCGCAGTGACACGGAGACCGATGGGCAAACTGAAAGGGTTCCTCGAAATCGAACGGCAGGCGGCGCCGAAGCGGCCGGCGAGCGAGCGGGTCGCCGACTGGAACGAAGTCTACCTGCCGTACGCGACGCCGGACCTGCAGGCGCAGGGCGCCCGCTGCATGGATTGCGGCATTCCGTTCTGCCACCAGGGGTGTCCGCTCGGCAACCTGATCCCGGACTGGAACGACCTGGTCTACCGCGGCAAGTGGCGCAGCGCAATCGACCGGCTGCACAAGACGAACAACTTCCCGGAATGGACGGGACGGCTCTGCCCGGCCCCGTGCGAGGGATCGTGCGTGCTGGCAATCGACGGCGACGCCGTGACCATCAAGTCCGTGGAGCTGGCCATCGTCGAGCATGCCTTCGACGAAGGGTGGATCGCGCCGGCGCCGGCGCCGGTGCGCACGGGCAAGTCGGTGGCCGTCGTCGGGTCCGGACCGGCCGGGCTCGCCGCCGCCGATCAGCTCAACCGGGTCGGCCACACGGTCACGGTGTTCGAGAAGGCGGACCGGATCGGGGGCCTGCTGCGGTACGGCATCCCGGAGTTCAAGATGGAGAAGCGCTTCCTCGATCGCCGCGTCGACGTCATGGCGGCCGAGGGGGTGCAATTCCGAACCGGAGTCAACGTCGGCGCGGACGTCCCCGGCGAGCGGCTCCTCGCCGAGCACGATGCGCTGCTGCTCGCCGGCGGCGCCGGCTGGCCCCGCGATCTGAAGGTTCCGGGGCGGGAACTGCGCGGCATCCATTTCGCGATGGAGTACCTGACGCAGCAGAACCGCCGCAACGAAGGCGACGCCGTGCCCGCCGCCGACGCGATCGACGCAAAGGACAAGCGGGTCGTCATCATCGGCGGCGGCGATACCGGGGCCGACTGCCTCGGCACGGTGCACCGGCAGGGAGCGGCATCCGTGGCGCAGTTCGAGCTGTTGCCCGAGCCGCCGCAGCAGCGGGACCCGGACAACCCGTGGCCGACCTGGCCCAACGTCTTCCGGGTGTCGGCGGCGCACGAAGAGGGCGGCGACCGCGTGTACTCCGTGTCGACCGAGCGCTTCTCGGGCACCGACGACGGCCGCGTCGAACGCCTGCACGGCATCAAGGTGGCGCTGCGTCGCGAGAACGGCCGGCCGACGTTCGACCGGGTCGCGGGCAGCGAGTTCGAGATGGAAGTCGACCTGGTCCTGCTCGCGATGGGCTTCCTGGGACCGGAACGGCCCGGTCTGCTCACCGAGCTCGGGGTCCGGCTGACCGACCGCGGCAACGTCTGGCGCGACGAGAACTGGATGACCAGCGTGCCGTCCGTGTTCACCGCCGGCGACATGCAGCGCGGCCAGTCGCTCATCGTCTGGGCCATCGCCGAGGGCCGCAGCGCCGCGCGGGGCATCGACGCCTGGCTGATGGGAACATCCGACCTGCCGGCGCCCGTCTGAGATTTCCGCCGCCGGGCGCCGTACAACGTCGTCGCCGGTTCGAACGCGCACCGCCGGCCGATTTCCACGGCAGTAGCCGCACTCGTGTTGGCACGTTCTTTGAATTGCCACAGGGGGATGGCTACTCGATCGCGTACCGCAAGCGCCGCAAGGTCCCGTGAACGGCTGGCGTCCCCGGCCTCCGGCGAGTCGCGCCCCATGTCGATGACGAAGCTAAAGGGCCAGTCGAGCGACGTGAAACCGCTCGTGATGCTGGCCGAGGTCAATCAGGCTCTCACCGTCGGGAGGACTCCGCGTGCCGGCCTGCAGCGGGCCCTCGAGATCCTCGACCACGACTACGGCGTGATCCGCAGCGCGGTGGTTCTCGCCGACGCGAACACGGGGCGTCTGCGGGTCGAGAACTCCGCCGGCGTGCCCGATGAAGGCAGGCACGCCGAATGGGAGATGGGCGAAGGCATTACGGGTCGCGTGGTCGCCAGCAGCAAGCCTGTCGTCATTCCACAGATCAGCCGGGAGCCGGCCTTCCTGCACCGGACCGGCCGCCGGCCCCAGGGCGCGCGTTCCGAGATCACCTTCATGTGCGTGCCCATCCCCGGGGCGCGCACGCCGCTCGGCGCGCTCAACATCGACTTCCCGTTCGAACGCGCGCGTCACTACGACCGCGACCTGCACGTCTGCCGCGTCGTGGCCAGCATGTTCGGGCAGGCGATCCGCCTGAAGGAGGCGGCGGAGGTCGAACGCCAGCGGCTCCTGGCCGAGAACACGCACCTGAAGGCGGAGCTGAAGGAGCGCTACGACTTCTCCCAGATCATCGGCACCAGCGGGCCCATGCGGCAGGTGTACGAGCAGATCGCGCAGGTAGCCGGCACGAACACGACGGTGCTGGTCCGCGGCGAGTCCGGCACCGGCAAGGAGTTGATCGCGCACGCCATCCACTACAACTCCCCGCGCGCGAAGAAGCCGTTCATCAAGGTGAGCTGCGCCGCCCTGCCCGATTCCCTGATCGAAGCCGAGCTCTTCGGCCACGAGAAGGGTGCGTTCACCGGCGCCGCGGCCCGCAAGAAGGGGCGCTTCGAGCTGGCCGACGGCGGCACCCTGTTCCTCGACGAGATCGGCGACATCAACCTGTCCACACAGGTCAAGCTCCTGCGCGTGCTGCAGGAGAAGGAGTTCGAGCGGCTCGGCGGCGTGACGCCCGTCAAGGCCAACGTGCGCCTGATCGCAGCCACCAACGCCGACCTCGAGAAGGCCATCGCGGCCGGCACGTTCCGCGAGGATCTGCACTACCGGCTCAACGTCTTCACCATCTTCGTGCCGCCGCTGCGCGAACGCAAGACCGACATCCTTCTCCTCGCGGACAGCTTCCTGGAGAAGTACACGGTGGAGCACGGCAAGAGCGTCAAGCGGATCTCCACCCCGGCCATCGACATGCTGATGGCGTACCACTGGCCGGGCAACGTCCGCGAGCTCGAGAACAGCATCGAGCGGGCGCTGCTCGTCTGCGACGGCAGCGTGATCCATGCCCACCACCTGCCGCCGAGCCTGCAGACCAGCGAGGCGTCCGGCACGGTCACCCGCGTCTCGCTCTCCGACGCGGTCGGCGCCTACGAAAGAGACCTCATCCAGGACGCACTGAAGACGACGCGCGGGAACCGGGTCAAGACGGCGAGGCTCCTCGATTCGACCGAGCGCATCATCAGCTACAAGGTCAAGAAGTACGGGATCGACTGCCGACGATTTCGGTAGAAACGGCGCATGACAATAATGTCGTCACACCAAATAATGGAGACATTATTGTTGAATCCTTATCTCCCACAGACCCCGGTCGGACCGCGGTCTGCCCGCGACTATCCACCGATAATCCATCATTTACCGAATACAAACGACCCCGGCTCCGCTTCCGGCGTTCGCGCGACAGGATCGACCAATTCGTTCGATTTCTCCTACTGACAAAAATGTAGAACGTGGCTTTCGTGCTACATTTTTGTAGAACTACTGCGCCCGGCGCGCACCAGCGGCCGGGCCCGGACGGTTGGGGATTCACCCGCTTTCCAACGATTGATCCCCATCCGACCGATCTGGCCCGCATCTTGCTTTGTCACTTCGCGTCGCTCTTGGCGTGCCCGAAACCCGTTCTGGAGACAGCTCATGAAACTCATCACGGCCATCATCAAGCCACACATGCTCGACGGGGTGCGCGACGCGCTCTCGAAGTCGGGGATCAAGGGACTGACCGTCACCGAAGTCAAGGGCTTCGGACGGCAGAAGGGTCACACCGAGGTCTACCGCGGCGTCGAGTACTCCGTCGACTTCGTGCCCAAGGTGAAGATCGAGATCGTCACCGACGACGAGCACGTCGCCTCGGCCATCGCATCGATCACGGAGTCCGCCCGCACCGGCGAGATCGGCGACGGGAAGATCTTCGTCAGCGATATCGGGCAGGCGATCCGAATTCGCACGGGCGAGTCGGATTCGGCCGCACTCTAGGGGAATCAAGGACGACCAACAAGGACAACGTGATGAAACATACACCTCGCCGCTCATTCGGCCGCCTGTTCCTGCTCGCGCTGTTCGGCGTCACGCTGCTGCCGCACGCCGCGCTCGCCCAGGACGTGTCGGACGAGATGTTCGCCGTCAACAACACCTGGATGCTCGTGGCGACGTTCCTCGTCTTCATCATGCATCTCGGCTTCGCCTGTCTCGAGTCGGGACTGACGCAGGCGAAGAACGCCGTCAACATCCTGTTCAAGAACACGGGCGTCATCTCGATAGGCCTGATCACGTACGCCTTCGTCGGCTTCAACCTGATGTATCCGGGCGACTTCAACGGCTACGTCGGGTTCGCCGGATTCGGGATCGACGCGGGCGCGGAAGGCGTGACCAGCGCCTACAACACCGGCTATACGTACTGGACCGACTTCATCTTCCAGGCGATGTTCGCCGCGACGGCCGCCACGATCGTCTCCGGCGCCGTCGCCGAGCGGATCAAGCTGAACTCGTTCCTGATCTTCACGACGATCTACGTCGCGATCTTCTACACGATCGCCGGCTCGTGGAAGTGGGGCGGCGGCTGGCTGGACCAGATGGGGTTCTACGACTTCGCCGGCTCCACCCTAGTGCACTCGGTCGGCGGCTGGGGCGCGCTCGCCGGTGTCATCGTGCTCGGTCCGCGGATCGGGAAGTACGGCGCGCATGCGAAACCGATCGCCGGACACAGCATGCCGCTGGCGACCATCGGCGTCTTCCTGCTCTGGCTCGGCTGGTTCGGGTTCAACGGCGGCTCGGTGCTGAGCGCCGACCCCGGCCTGGTCTCGCTGGTCTTCGTGACGACCGCGCTGGCCGCGGCGGCCGGCGTCATCGGCGCCATGATCACCTCCTGGTCCGTCCAGCACAAGCCGGACCTGTCGATGGTCCTCAACGGCGCACTCGCCGGCCTCGTGGGCATCACCGCGGGGGCCGACGTGGTGAGCGTCAACGCTTCCATCCTGATCGGCCTCATCGCCGGGATCATCGTCGTCGGCTCGGTGCTCTACATCGACCGCGCGAAGCTCGACGATCCGGTCGGGGCGATTTCCGTCCACCTCGTCTGCGGCATCTGGGGCACCCTGGCGGTCGGGATCTTCAGCGCGGACCATTCCTTCGTCACGCAGTTGATCGGCGTCCTGGCGTACGGCGCCCTCTCGTTCCTGGGCGCGTTGCTCATCTTCTTCGCGCTGCACAAGAGCATCGGCCTCCGCGTCAGCGAGGAAGAGGAGCGGATGGGTCTCGACGTCGGCGAGCACGGCATGGAGGCCTACGGCGGATTCCAGATCACGCACTAGTAGGCCGGCGCGGGCTGCGGCGGACGTTCGGAACCTTCCGGGCGTCCGCCGGGGCCGGCCGATTGGCAATCGGAAACCGGGGCCGCCTCACCGCGCCCCACCACTGGAGGAGAGCGTCAACGTCATGCACAGATCAACCAGTCGCTTCATCGTTCTCGCGTTCACCTGCGCCGCAGCGGCCGGCACGGCCGCCGCTCCCGCGGCCGCGCAGGACATGGGCAACAACGGCAACGTGAGCCTCTCGAGCGGCGTGGACATCGTCAACCAGTACTACTTCCGCGGCATCGTCCAGGAGACCGGCGGATTCATCGCGCAGCCGTTCCTCGACGGCAGCATCAGCTTCGGCGCGGCGTCGATCACCGCGGGCACCTGGAGCAGCCTGCACTCGACCGACGACCCGAACGCGTTCGACGGAGCTCCCGCCAGCTTCTACGAGACCGACTTCTATGCCGGCATCGGCGGCGCGGCAGGCCCGGTCGGTCTCGACGTGACCTACACCGCATACATGAGCCCGCGCGGGAGTTGGGGAACCGTCAAGGAGCTCGCGCTCGGCTTCAGCCTCGACAACGTCGCCGCTCCGTACGCGACGGTCGCGTTCGAGGTCTCCGGGAATGCCGCGGGAGACAGCGGGGGCACCTATTTCGAGCTGGGCATCGAGCCGTCCGCTCCGCTCGACGACGCTCCGGTCAGCTTGTCGTTTCCGGTTGCCATCGGCCTGAGCCCGAGCAATTACTACAATCCCGGCGGCGTCAACCATGCCTTCGGATTCTTCAGCGCCGGTGCGTCGATCGGCATCCCGCTGAACGTTCCCGAGGGGTACGGCGAATGGGGACTGGGCCTCGGCGTCAGCGCCCTGGTCTTCGGTGAGGGTCTCAAGCAGATCAACGGCGACGACAGCGGCGCGAAGCTCATTGCGCTGTTCGGACTCAGCCTCGGCTACTAGGAATTTGCGACTCTGCTTTCCTCCTCCTCGGCGGAGTCACAAACGTGGGCGCCGGAGGGTACGCCAGCCCTCCGGCTCCCGCACTCTGCGGCGCCGAGCCGCCCGGCGCTCGCGGCGGGACGCCGCGGATGGGAAACCCGGTCCATGCGTCCGGATCTTGGTAAGATACGCCGGTTGGGGCAAGCAACGGCGCGGCACGCCGTCCATGGACCTTGCGAGGGGAGGGACGTTTCGATGATCGAGCGACGTCGCGTCGCGGTGGCGTACGCATGTGCACTCGTGATCGCCGGGTCGGTGGCGGCGACGCCCCGAACCGCGTCCGCGCAGCCGAACGGCGGACGGATCGCTTTCAACATGGGACTCGACACGAGTCATGCATACTTCTTCCGCGGCATCAGGCAAGAGCGCGACGGAGTCATCGTGCAGCCATATGCCGACGCCACGATCATGCTTCTCGAGGGAGGCGAGGGCCTCAACTCCATCGGTTTCACCGTCGGCCAGTGGAACAGCTTTCATTCCTCGGGCCGGGGCACGACGTCCGGTCCGCACACATGGTACGAGTCGGACTTCTTCACCGGTTTCACCCTAGAGCTGGAGAACTGGGAGGCCGGCGTCTCCTACACGGCATACATGAGTCCGAGCCACTCTTTCGGCACGGTCCAGGAAATCGGGATCAACCTGGGCCTGGACGATACCGGCGTGACCATGCTTCCGCTGCCTCTGCAACCCCACCTCGCCCTGGCCATCGAGGTTAACGGGCAGGCTGACGGCGGGGCGAGCGAGGGAGTGTACTTCGAGCTCGGCATCGAGCCGGGCTTCGATCTCGCGGGAGGTTCCCTGTCGTTGGGCGTCCCGCTCACCCTGGGCATGAGCCTCAACAACTACTACGAGGACGGGGGGCTCACCAACGACACTTTCGGCTACCTCGATCTGGGTCTCGTCCTCGGCATGCCTCTGAACGTCCCGGAATCCTTCGGCAGTTGGGAGCTTTCGGGAGGCGCACACATGCTGCTGCTCGGCCGCTATCTGGAATCGCTCAACGGCGGCCGCCAGTATCAGGCCATCGGCTCGCTCGGTCTCTCCATCGGCTACTGACACTTCGCGAGTCTCCAGGCTGTGATGCTTCAGTCAGACCCCGCGGCCACGCCCGGCGACACCCGGTCACGGGGAGCGCTCTCCACCCTGTCCACACGTCTGGCCGAAGCCCGCGAGGAGCTCCGCGCGGCGGCGGCCCGGGCACGGGCGGGGGTCCGGACCCTGCGCCGCTACTCGACGCGCATCGACGACATCCTGAAGGACATCTACGAGGCCGGCCGCCAGCTCACGGACAAGCCGACCGCCCTGATTCCACTGGGCGGATACGGACGCCGCCATCTCTGCCAGTGCTCCGACATCGACCTGCTGATCGTCGTCGACGGGGAGATCGGCGCACCGGAGGAGCGGTTTCTGCGGGCGATCCTGCATCCGCTCTGGGACCTCGGCCTGGAGGTCGGGCACCAGGTACGCCGGGTAGCGGAATTCGGCGAGCCGGAGGCGGACAACCCGGAGTACCTCGCCGCACTGCTGGACGCGCGGTTTCTGGTCGGTGACGCGAACGTGTTCGAGCGCTCCGCCAAAGCCTGCCTGGCTGCCGAATCCCCCTGGCGCGCTCCGATGCGGGCGGCGCTGATCGATCTGGCGCGGCAGCGCCACGGGCAGTTCAACCACACCGTGTTCCAGCTCGAGCCGGACATCAAGGACGCCCCGGGGGGGCTGCGTGACGCGACCGCCATCCGGCTGTTGGCCCGCATGGCCCGCGGCACGCCGGGAGAGCCGTACACCGACGTCGGACGCCTAGACGAGGCCGAGGACTTCATGTTGCGGGTCCGCTCCATCGTCCACATGGAGCGAAAACACAACGTCAACGTCCTCGACCATGGCATGCAGGAGGTCGTCGCGGAGCGCTTCGGATCGCCGGGCGACCAGAAGCGGCGGCAGGTCGAGCTGCTGATGAGCACCTACTACCACCATGCGCGGCGGATCGACCGCTCCATGATGACCGTGCTCAAGTCGTCTCAGGCGCCCCCGGACCGGAACCGGACCGTCAAGCCGATCGGGGACGACCTCGAGACCGCGTGGGACGGCATCCGGTTCGTCGACGGCACCCTCGCCTCGATCCAGCCGCAGAGCTGGCTCCGACCGTTCGAGGCTGCGCTGAACGAAGACGCGGAAGTGTCCGAGCAGGTGCTCACCTGCATCGAACGCCACGGGGAGCGCTACGCGCCGGAGAGCTTCTTCCCCACCGACCAGGAACGCGACCGGCTGCTGCGGGTGCTGCGTCCGCGGCCGGGTCTGTACGCACGGCTCTCCGACATGCACGAGCGCGGCCTGCTGGGCAGGATGTTCCCCGAGTTCCAGAAGGTCTACTGCCTGGTCGTGCGCGACTTCTACCACAAGTACACGGTCGACGAGCACACGCTGCGCACCATCCGCAACGTGGAGCACCTGTGCACGCCGCGAACGGACAGCCGGAAGCGCTTCGCCGGGGTGCTCCGCGAGCTGGAGCAGCCTGAGCTGCTGGTGCTGGCTCTGCTGTTCCACGACGTCGGCAAGTGGACCAACAAGAACCACTCGGAAGAGGGGGTGCGCATGGCGATCGGGGCGTTGCGCCGCCTCCGGCTCCCCGAGAAGTCGATCGCGACGGTCGAGTTCCTGATCCGGCACCACCTGCAGATGTCCGTGCTGGCGTTCAGACGCGACGTGGAGGATCCCGAGACCGCGACGCAGTTCGCCCGACTGGTCGGTACCGAGGAGCGGCTGAAGCTGCTCTGCCTGCTGACCCTCGCCGACGTCGACGCGGTCAGCCCCGGCGTCATGACGCCGTGGAAGGAGGAGATGCTGTGGCGTCTCTACGTCGAGACCTACAACCGTCTGACCCTCGGCTACAGTGACGACGCGATCGAGGACGCGGACGCGGTCCGGGAAGAGCTGAGCGCCCAGCGGCCCGCCGACGTGTCCGCGGCGGATCTCGATGCGTTCATCGAGGGACTCCCCCGGCGCTACCTGCGCGTGGTCGACCAACCGCGGGTCTACGAGCACGTCCGGCTCGCGCGCGGGCTGGAGCCGCGGGAGGTCCGGTCGCTGCTGGAACAGAAGGACGCCGCGTGGGAGCTCAGCACGATCGCGCTGGATCAACCCGGCCTGTTCGCGAACGTGTGCGGCGTCCTCTCGTACTTCGGCATGGACATTCTGCGCGGACAGGCGATGACCAACCGGCACGGCCTGGTGCTGGACATCTTTCAGTTCGCGGACCAGGAAGGGTATCTGCGGCTGAACCAGGTGGCCCGCGACGAGCTGACGGCGCTGCTCGAGGATGTCATCGCCGGCAACGTCGACATCGCCGACAAGCTGCGCGGGCGCTGGGGATCGCGTTCGACCGGCCGCCCGCAGCAACCGATGCGGCCGACCGTACGTTTCAACAATCACTACTCCCGGCGGTTCACGGTACTCGAGGTGGTGGCCGCGAACGCCTGGGGTCTGCTCTATCGTCTCAGCCACGTCCTGTCGGCCCGCGGCTGCAACATCGACCTCGTGCTGATCTCGACCGAGGGCACGCTGGCCATCGACGTCTTCCACATCACCAAGGATCGCGCCAAGCTCTCGGACGAGGAACAGCGGGCGCTGACCGACGAGTTGCAGGAGACCCTCGCCGCCGGCGCATGAGCCGCGCACAGATATCGCCATGAAGATGATCGAGGCCATCGTCCGCCCCAACCGGGTCGACGCCATCAAGGACGCGCTTGCGAAGCAGGACATCTCGGGCATCACGGTCAGCGAGGTGCGCGGCCACGGCCGCCAGCGCGGCCATACGACCGTGTACCGGGGCCGGGAGTACGACATCAGCCTGCTGCCCAAGGCCAAGATCGAGGTCGTGGTGGCCGACGACATGGTCGAGGCCGCGATCGACGCCATCATGGATGCGGCGCGGACAGGTGAGATCGGGGACGGGCGGGTCTTCGTGCTGCCGGTCGAGCAGAGCCGGATTATTCGGACGGGTGAGCGGGACGTCGTGTAGCGGGCGGGCGTGCCCGCAACGGCTCGGCGTCACGCGCAGGGTAGGCACCATTTCGCAGAACGAGAGGTAACCGAATGACAGCGAACGACGTGATGGCAAAGATCAAGGACGAGGGGATCCGGGTAATCGACCTGCGCTTCGTCGACCTGCCCGGACTGTGGCAGCACTTCACCGTGTCGGCGAAGGAGTTCTCCGCGGACATCTTCGAGGAGGGGATCGGGTTCGACGGCTCGAGCATCCGCGGATTCCAGCAGATCCAGGAGAGCGACATGCTGCTGTTCCCGGATCCGTCGACCGCGTTCATCGATCCGTTCGCAGCCGAGACCACGCTCTGTCTCATCTGCAACATCAAGGACCCGATCACCGGCGAGTCCTATACGCGGGACCCGCGCCACATCGCCCAGAAGGCCGAGGCGTACCTGAAGTCGACCGGCATCGGCGACACCGCCTACTTCGGTCCCGAGCCCGAGTTCTTCATCTTCGACGACATCCGCTTCGGACAGACCTACAACGAAGGCTACTACCACATCGACGCCGGTGAGGGGTTCTGGAACGCCGGCCGCGCGGAGAACCCGGACGCCGCCGGCAACTCGCGCAACCTCGGCTACAAGCCGCGGTACAAGGAAGGCTACTTCCCGGTGCCGCCCATGGACAGCCACCAGGACCTGCGCACCGAGATGCTGCTCACCCTGGAGCAGATCGGCGTCGACATCGAGGTCCATCACCACGAGGTGGGCACCGCGGGCCAGGCCGAGATCGACATGCGCTTCGACTCGCTGGTCAGCATGGGCGACAAGCTGATGAAGTACAAGTACGCCGTCAAGAACGTGGCCCGGCGCCACGGCAAGACGGTGACGCTGATGCCGAAGCCCATCTTCCAGGACAACGGGTCCGGCATGCACGTGCACCAGAGCGTCTGGAAGGACGGCAGGAACCAGTTCTTCGAGGCGGGCACCTACGGCGACCTCAGCGACACGGCGCTCCACTACATCGGCGGCGTCCTCAAGCACGCCCCGGCGCTGCTGGCGCTGACCAACCCGACCACCAACTCCTACCGGCGGCTGGTCCCGGGCTACGAGGCGCCGATCAACCTGATCTACTCGATGCGCAACCGCAGCGCCGCGGTCCGCATCCCGGTCTATTCGAGCAGCGAGAAAGCGAAGCGGATCGAGACGCGCTTTCCCGACCCGACGTGCAACGGCTACATGGCATTCAGCGCGCTGCTGATGGCGGGCCTCGACGGCGTCCAGAACAAGATCACGCCGCCGGGGCCGCTCGACAAGGACCTGTACGACCTTCCGCCGGAAGACAAGGCCCAGATCGACAGCACGCCGGCCGATCTGGCCGAGGCGCTCGACGCCCTGGAGAAGGATCACGAGTTCCTGCTCAAGGGCGACGTCTTCACGAAGGACGTGGTGGAGACCTGGCTCTCCTACAAGCGGGAGAACGAGATCGACGCGATCCGCCTGCGGCCGCATCCGTGGGAGTTCGCGCTCTACTTCGACATCTAGGAGCTCGCATCCGTCCGGCGGGGTCCCGACGCACGTGCGCCTCGGGATCCCGCCCGTTCCTTCCCCGCCGTCTCCGCTGCCCCCGATCCGACGTCGACATCGGTCGGCGGTATGATTCCGCGGATGCCCTGCCGCCAGCCCCCGCGAGGAGTCGGGTCGACATGGACACCCTGAAGCCACGCGACGTCTTCCTGGCGAAGGAACTGTCGGCGGACGCCGCGGCCCGCTTCCTCGAACGCTACGGCCCGCGCGACGGCGAGGCGGCCGACCAGCACCTGCAGCAACTCGCCGACGACCTGCCCAGCCGGCTGGCGCTGGGCGATCTCGCCCCCACGCTGCTCGACATCCTGTCGACGACGCCCGACCCCGACGCCGCGCTCGTCGGCTTCTGCCGCTACGTGGGCGCGCGCACCCCGAAGGCCGCCTTCGTTCGCGAGCTGGCCGCCGACCCGCGCCTGCTCGACATCCTGATGCAGATCCTCGGGACCTCGCCGTTCCTGAGCGAGATCCTGATCCGCAACCCGGAGTACCTCTACTGGCTGCGGCAACGGCTCGACGCCGCGCCGCCCGACCGCGTCGACTACGAGACCGAGCTGGACCGGCTGGTGGACAACGCGGAGACCGTCGAGCAGCAGGTGAACGTCCTCAAGCGCTTCCAGCGGCGGGAGATGCTGCGCGTGGCGGCGCGCGACCTCTTCGGGATGCTCAACCGGGAGTCGCTGGAGACGACCACCACGCAGTTGTCCAACCTGGCCGACACCATCGTCGACCGGACGCTGCACATCGTCGCCGCGGAGGCGGCCGGCGGGCAGGGTCCGCTGCCGGGGCGGTTCGCGGTCATCGGCATGGGCAAGCTCGGGGGCGGCGACCTGAACTACAGCTCCGACATCGACCTCATCTACGTCTACGACGCTTCGGACGAGGAGGCCCGCGCGGCCCACGGACGCTACCAGAAGCTCGGCCGGCGTCTCACCAGCCTGCTGGCCGACCACACCGCCGAGGGCTACCTCTACCGCGTCGACATGCGGCTGCGACCGATGGGCGGGGGCGGCAACCTAGTCTACTCGCTGAAGCAGTCGGCGCAGTACTACGAGAGCCTCGGAGAGACGTTCGAGCGATTCGCGATGCTGAAGGCGCGGCCGATCGCCGGCGACCTGGAGCTCGGCCGGCGGTTCGTCGACATGGTCACGCCGTTCGTCTACCGCAAGTACCTCGATCACGCCGCGATCGAGGAGCTCGCGCGTTACAAGGCGCGCGCCGACCGCGAGCATGCGCGGCACGGCGACCTCGACCTCAACATCAAGGAGGGCCGCGGCGGCATCCGCGAAGTGGAGCTGTTCGCGCAGGTGTTCCAGTTGATCTACGGCGGCGACCAGCCGTCACTGCGAACCGGCCACACCCTGACCGCCCTGGACCAGCTCGGCGCCCACGACTTCATCGAGCCCGAGGTGCAGGCGGATCTCTCGACCGCCTACATCTTCCTGCGGAACATCGAGCACGGGCTGCAGGCGGCCGAGGGCCAGCAGACGCACAGCCTCTCGGCCAGCGCGCGCGGCCTGCGGGCGCTGGCGCGGCGGCTCGGGTTCGACGAGATCGAGACGCTCACCGCCGTGCTCGACCGCCACCGGGATCGCGTCCACGCCGTCTATGCCAACCTCTTCCACGACGAGACGGGCGAGGAGGGGCTGGCCGGGCGCGAGCTGTTCCGGCTGCTGGCCGGCGAGATCGACGACGAACAGGGACGGGCGCGACTCGCCGCGGCCGGCGTCGAGAACCCCGACGGGGCCCTGCAGGCGATCCGGGCTCTCGACGCGGCGCCGGCGCAGGGCCGGTCCTCCTCGCGCAACCTCCTGGCGAATCTGCTGGCGTCGATTCTTGCGACCGAGGC
Organism: Acidobacteriota bacterium; assembly: GCA_009861545.1. Taxonomy (NCBI): domain Bacteria; kingdom Pseudomonadati; phylum Acidobacteriota; species Acidobacteriota bacterium. The sequence goes on from VXME01000160.1 coordinate 149,630, forward strand.
GCCGTTGTGTGCGCGTGGACAGGTCCTGATCCGCCTCGAGAAGGTCGTCGCCCGTGCCGGAGCGCCGGCCGCGCTGTATCGCACGCTGCTCGAGGATGACGAGTTGCGGCGCCGACTGCTGCTCGGCCTCGACGCCGGCGACCTGTTCGCCGCGCGACTCGCCGCCTACCCCGAGCTGCTCGACTTCCTGACCGCCGTGGATCTGGATCGGGATGCCTTTCGCACCGCGGTGATTGCGGCCTTCGACGAGGTGATCACGAACGGCGACGACCTGCCGTCGCGCTTCGATCCCTTCCGCCGCATCAAGGCCATAGAAGAGTTCAAGGTGCTCGCCGAGTGGCTGACCGGCCGGCGCCTGAGCCTGCTGAACGACAAGCTGTCGCTCGTCGCCGACTGCGCGATCGAGGCCGCCGCGCGGGCGGTGGCCAGGGACCTCCCGCCCACTCCGGACGCAACGGACCCGGACGCGGGCTGGACCGTCTTCGCCCTCGGCAAGCTCGGCAGCCGCGAGCTGACCGTGCACTCCGACCTGGACCTGGTCTTCGTCTACGCCGGCGAGACGACCGACGCCGCGCGGTTCCAGGGCCACCAGAAGTTCGTGCGCGCCATCTACGACCTGCTCTCCAAGAGGACGGCCGCCGGCTCGGCGTACGAGATCGACACGCGGCTGCGCCCCGAGGGCAAGATGGGAGCGCTCGCGATTCCCTTCCCGGCCTTCCAGCGCTATCTGCGCGAAAGGGCCGAGACCTGGGAGCGCATGGCGTGGACCCGCTGCCGCCACGTCGGCGGCGATGCGACGCTCGCCGCGCAGGTTCGCGAAACCGTCGACGGCTTCGTCTACGGGCCCTGGGCGGACGACATACCCGGCTACGCCCGGCACGTCCGCTCCCGCATCGAGCACGAGCTGGCCCGCGAGGCGGCCGGCGACCACCTGGACCTGAAGCGCGGCCGCGGCGGGCTCGCGGACATCGACTTCCTGCTACAGGTGCTGCAACTCCGCGAAGGGCCGGCGCGCAACGGGTTCCGCGTCGCCGGCACCCGCTGGCTGCTGGAGACGCTGCCCGAGACCGATTTCCTCCGCCCGGCAGAAGCCGACACGCTCCGCAACGCGTACTGGTTCCTGCGCGAATTGGAAACGGTGCTGCGGATCCACACGGACACCGGCGGCGGCGCCATCTCGACCGACGCCGACGGGGCGGAGCCGCTCGCGAGACGGTTGCGGAAGCCGATGTCCGGAGCGGAGCTTCTGGCGCGCTACCGTGACGTCACCACGCAGGTGCGGACGATCTACGAGGCCGGGATGGACCGGCTGGGACAGGATCCGGCGTAGCTGGCGGCCGATCCGCCGGCTACTGGTGCCCCAGCACCGGGTGCGGCAAGTACGGCTCCTCGAGACGGCGGCACTCCTCGTCGTCCAGCGCCACGTCGAGGGCCGCAACCGCGTCCACGAGTTGCTCGATCTTCGTGACCCCGATGATCGGCGCGGTGACACCCGGTTGTCGGAGGATCCAGGCGAGGGCGATCTGCGCGGGGGTGATCCCGCGGCGGCGGGCGAGCTCGACGACCCGGTCGACGACGCGGAAGTCGGAGTCGGCGTAGTACAGCGACTGGGCGTACTCGTCGGTCCGCGCGCGCAACGTGCCGCCGCCCTTGCTCTCTTCGGGCCCGCCGGACCGCTCGCGGTTGCCGGCCAGGAACCCGCGCGCCAACGGGCTCCACGGGATGATCCCGATGCCCTCGGCGCGGCACAGCGGGAGCATCTCGCGCTCCTCCTCGCGGTAGACGAGGTTGTAGTGGTTCTGCATCGACACGAAGCGCGCCCAACCGTGACGCTCGGACACCTGCAGCATCTGCCCGAACTGCCAGGCGTACATGCTCGACGCCCCGATGTAGCGCGCCTTGCCGGCGCGGACGATGTCGTTCAGCGCCTCCAGGGTCTCCTCGATCGGGGTGTGCGGATCGAACCGGTGGATCTGGTAGAGGTCGACGTAATCGGTCCCGAGCCGCCGCAGCGAGGCGTCGATGGCGTCGAACAGGTGCTTGCGGGACAGGCCCCGGTCGTTCGGGCCGTCGCCCATGGGGAAGAACGCCTTGGTGGCGATGACCACCTGGTCGCGCGTCGTGAAGTCGTTCAGCGCGCGGCCGACGATCTCCTCGCTGACGCCGCGGGAGTACATGTCCGCGGTGTCGAAGAAGTTGATGCCGGCGTCGAGCGCGCGTCGGATGAACGGACGGCTGGCCTCCTCGGGCAGGATCCAGGGACGCCAGGCCGTCGACCCGAAGGTCATCGTGCCGAGGCAGAGGCGGGAGACACGCAGGCCGGTACGGCCGAGGTTGACGCATTCCATGTCTTGTCTCGTGAGGTCCGGCCCGGGGGACGGCGGCCCGGACGCACTGCGCCTCCCCGTGGCGTCAGCCACGCGCGGGGCCGGCCGTGCGGCGCCGTGGCCGCGCCGGTTCAGGGCACCGTGTGGTAGTGGCCGTGCGCCGCATCCCACACCTGACGCGAACCTCCGCCGTCCGCGGTGAAGGTGTAGACGAGCACTCCCGCGATGGCCACGAGGACCGCGATGAGCGCGTAGGTGCCGAACTCGCTTCCGCCGTCCTGCTTGTCGGCGCAGCACTGCTTGTACTTGCGCCCGCTCCCGCACGGACAGGGGTCGTTCCGGCCGGCCTTAGCTGCTGCCATGATCTCGACTCCACGGCCAGTATACTGCCGCACGGTCCCGCGGCGGAACCCTGCCGACGGCCGGCAGGCTCGACGAGAACACGATGACCGAAACGGACGAAAAGCGCCTGAACGATGCGCACTGCCACTTCTTCTCGGCCGGGTTCTTCGACGCCCTGGCCCGCGATCCCGCGGCCCCGCCGGTGGCGGACCCGGCGGTCGATCTGCCGGCCGCGCTCGGCTGGGACCCGCCGGGGGACCCCGAGCGGCTGGCCGACCGCTGGGTGGCCGAGCTCGATCGCCACGGCGTGCGGCGCGCCGCCCTCATGGCCAGCGTCCCCGGCGACGAGACGTCCGTCGCGGCCGCGGTCGTGCGGCATCCGTCCCGCTTCGCCGGCCTGTTCATGGTGAACCCCACCGCGCCGGGCGCCGAGGCGGATGTCCGGCGAGGCTTCGGGGAGCACGGCCTGCGCTGCGCCTGCCTGTTCCCCGCGATGCACCGTTTCGCCCTCGACGACGAATGCGTCACGGCCGTCTTTCGGGCGGCGGCCGACCACGGCCGCGCCGTCTTCGTCCACTGCGGCGTGCTGTCGGTCGGCGTCCGCCGCAAGCTCGGCCTGGCGTCGCGCTTCGATGTCCGGCTCGGCGATCCGCTCGCGGTCGCGCAGGTCGCTTGCGCTTTCCCCGACGTCCCGGTGATCGTCCCGCACTTCGGAGCCGGCTTCCTCCGCGAGGCGCTGATGGCCGCCGACCTCGCGGCGAACATCCACGTCGATACGTCGAGCTCGAACGGCTGGACGAGGTACACGCCCGGATTGAGCCTGACCGACGTGTTCCGCCGGGCGCTGGCGGTGCTGGGACCGCAGCGCATCCTGTTCGGATCGGACTCGTCGTTCTTTCCGCGGGGCTGGCAGCGGCCGATTCACGAGGCCCAGTGCGCCGTGCTGGACGCGATCGACCTGGATGCGGAAGGCCGCGCGGCGATCTTCGCGGACAACTTCGACCGCGTGTTCGGGACCGCCGGAACCCTCTCGCCGCCGACCGATTGACGCCCGACATCCACCTACGGGACCAGTAGCAGCTTCCCGGTGTGGACGCTCGACTCCATGACCCGGTGCGCCTCGGCCGCGTCGGCCAGCGGGTAGGTGGCGTGCACGATCGGCCGCAGCTCGTCCGACGCGAACCGCGGCCAGACACGGGCGCGCAGGGCCGTCATGATCTCCGCCTTCTGCGCGATCGACCGGGCTCGCAAGGTCGCCCCGGTCACGGTCAGGCGGCGGGACATCAGGCGCGCCAGGTCGAGTTCGGCCTGCGCCCCCTCCATGAGGGCGATGATCACCAGGCGGCCTTCGATGGCGAGAGACGCGAGATTGCGCTCCAGATAGGCGCCGCCGACCATGTCCAGGATGAGGTCGACGCCCCGGCCGCCGGTCGCCTCGCCCAGAACCGCCGCGAAGTCCTCCGCGCGGTAGTCGATGGCGCGCTCGGCGCCGAGTTCGACGCAGGCCGCGCACTTGGCCGGCGTCCCGGCGGTGGCGAATACGCGCGCCCCGAACAGGCGCGCGAGCTGGATGGCCACGGTTCCGATGCCGCTCGACCCGCCGTGCACCAGCAGGGATTCGCCCGCCTCGAGCCGGCCGCGGTCGATGACGTTGGTCCAGACCGTGGCGTACGCCTCCGGCAGCGCCGCCGCTTCGATCAGCGACACGCCCGCGGGAATAGGCAGACACTGGGGGGCCGGCGCGAGGCAGTACTCGGCGTACCCGCCGCCGGTGAGCAACGCGCATACCTGGTCGCCCACGGCCAGGTCGGCAACGCCCTGCCCCACCGCCGCGACCGTTCCCGACACCTCCAGTCCCAGTACGTCGGAGGCGCCGGGCGGCGGCGGGTAGTTCCCCTTGCGCTGCATCGTGTCGGCGCGGTTGACGCCGGCCGCCGCGACCCGGATCGATACCTCGCCCGGACCGGGAACGGGCACCGGTCGGGTCCCGACCTCAAGCGCCTCGGGCGGACCGGACTCGGTGATCTCGACGACGCGCATGGTTCCGGGAATCGCCATCTGCATACTCCTCGATGTCCTGACGCGCCACGGCGCCCGGCGGCGCCGCGTCCGGGCCGGCGGGCCTCGGCGCGCGAGTATAATTCGTGTCACATGTACTGGTTGCAGTCGCGCCGCGCGCCTCTCTCGCGGAGCCGCCGATCATGGCCGTGACCATCAAGCGGGTCATGCTGTGGCAGACGGAGATCAGGAACGAGCCGGGCGCTCTCAGCGCGGTGCTGGAGCCGCTGGCGCAGGCAGGCCTCGATCTCCACGCGGTGATGAAGCGCTGCATCCCCGGCAAGGGAGAGCGCGCCACGGTGGAGATCCTCCCCGGCTCCGGCCGGCGGGCGACGGCGCTCGCACGCGCGGCGGGATTCAGCCAGTCGCCCACCGAGGCCCTCCTCGTAGAAGGGATCAACCGGCCCGGGCTCGCCTACGCCGTGGCCAACAGCATCGCCTGGGCCGGCATCAGCCTGCGGTTCCTCTCGGCGCAGATCGCCGGCGAACAGTACTCCGCGCTCCTCGGATTCCGGACGCCGGCGGAGCGCAGGAAGGGCGCGTCGCTGATTCGCCGCGTGGCGAACGATACGGAAGCGGCCGCGTCCGGGGAAGCGGCGCCGCGATGAGCGTGCGCATCGTCCTGGTCGGCTACGGCCGGATGGGCAAGGCCATAGACGCGCTGAGCGCCGACTACGGCTGCGAGGTCGTCGAGCGCCTCGACGTCCACAACAACCTCCACGGCGAGGGCATCGACTCGCCGGCGCTGCCCGACGCCGACGTGGCGATCGAATTCTCGCTGGCCGATTCGGTCGGTTCCAACGTCTCGAAGCTGGCCGCGCGCGGCATCGACGTCGTCATCGGCACCACCGGTTGGGAGGCGCAGGAAGCAGAGACCAGGCGGATCGCAGCCGAGGCGGGGATCGGCGTGGTGCACGCCGCGAACTTCTCGCTCGGCGTCAATCTCTTCCAGGCCGTGGTCGAGCGGAGCGCGGCGCTGTTCGCCCGCTACGAGGACTTCGGGAGCTGGATCCACGAGGCGCACCACGACGCCAAGCAGGACGCGCCCTCGGGCACCGCAATTGCCCTGCGGAACGCGATGCAGGCGGCGGGGTACACGCGGAACATCGACGTTTCGTCGACGCGCGCGGGCCGGATGCCCGGCATGCACACCGTCGGGTACGATGGTCCGTTCGACACCATCACCTTGACCCACGCGGCCCGCGACCGGGCGACGTTCGCGCGGGGCGCGCTGGAAGCGGCGCGCTGGGTGCGCGGCAGGCGCGGCTGGTTCTCGATGCGCGACGTGCTCGGCATCGACTGATTCGCGGGGGGCGCCATGCAGACACGCTGGGCGGGATGCGGCACGGCCCTCGTCACGCCGTTCACGGCGAGCGGCGCCGTGGACGAGGCGGCGGTCAGGCGGCTGGCGCGGCGGCAGATCGACGGCGGCGTGCACTTCCTGGTCCCCTGCGGGACGACCGGAGAGAGCCCTACGCTTTCCCACGCGGAGAAGGTGCGCGTCGTCGAGCTCGTGGTCGATGAGGCCGGCGGCGCCGTGCCGGTGCTGGCGGGCGCGGGCGGCTACGACACGCGGGCCGCGATCGACCTCGTGCGCGACCTCGCGCGGGCCGGCGCAACCGGCATCCTCTCGGTCACGCCGTACTACAACAAGCCCACCCCGGAGGGGCTCTTCCGGCACTACACCGCCATTGCGAACAGCACCGACCTGCCGATCGTGCTGTACAACGTGCCGGGCCGGACCGCCTGCAACATCGCCCCGGCCACGCTGCTGCGGCTCGTGGAGATCGCCAACATCGTCGGCGTGAAGGAGGCCTCCGGCGACCTCGGACAGATTTGCGAGATCTGCCGCACGGTGCCGGACGACTTCTGCGTGCTCTCCGGCGACGACGCGTTCACGCTCGCGGTGATGGCTCTGGGCGGCACGGGGGTGATCTCGGTGACCTCGAACGAGGCGCCGGACGCCATGGCGGCGCTCGTCGATCAGGCGGCGGCGGGCGACTTCACGGCCGCGCGCGCGACCCACGAGCGGCTGCTGCCGCTGATGCAGGTGAACTTCGTCGAGTCGAATCCGATCCCGGTCAAGGCCGCGATGGCCGAGCTCGGGCTCCTCGACCTGCACTACCGTCTGCCCATGGCCCCGCCGGCGCCCGCCGCGCGCGCGCGCATCGCCGAGGTGCTGGCGGCGACCGGGCTGTCGAGAGCGGCTGGTTCACCGGCGCGGCAGGCCTCGCCGGCATGAGATCCCGTGTCTCCGAGCCGGCGGCCACGCCCTGAACACGTCGCCCCAGGCGGAGATTGATACCGAGTCGAAACGCACATGGAACTCGCCGAGCGCATTCAGCAACTCCATGCCCGGGCGGCCGAGGCCGACCGGGAAGAAGCCCGCGCCGCGTTCGCGGCGCTCAGGAGAGAGCTCGCGGCGGGCCGCGTGCGCGCCGCCGAGCCGGATCCGTCGTCGCCGACCGGCTGGCGCGTCAACGCCTGGGTCAAGCAGGGCATCCTGGTCGGATTCCGCTGCGGCGACGTCGTGGCGTTCGACTCCCCGAGCGCCGACTCGCCCTGGCTGGACAAGGACACCTTGCCGCTTCGCCCCCTCTCGACCGGGTCGAACGTGCGGCTCGTACCGGGCGGCTCCTCGGTGCGCGACGGGGCCTTTCTCGGCCGCGGGGTCATCTGCATGCCGCCGATGTACATCAACATCGGCGCCTACGTGGGTGACGGCAGCCTGATCGATTCCCACGCCCTGGTCGGATCCTGCGCGCAGGTCGGCAGCGGCGTCCACGTCAGCGCCGGAGCCCAGATCGGCGGCGTGCTCGAGCCGGTCGGCGCCCTGCCGGTGATCGTGGAGGACGACGCGCTGGTGGGCGGCAACACCGGCCTCTACGAGGGCGCCGTCGTCAAGCGCCGGGCGGTCATCGGCGCCGGCACCGTGCTGACCGGCTCCACCCCGATCTACGATCTGCCGCGGGGACGCATCATCCGGCCGGCCGCGGGCGAGCCGACGGTCGTGCCGGAGGGTGCGGTCGTCGTCCCCGGGGCGCGCGCCGTCACCAGTGGCGCGGGGCCCGACTGGGGGCTGTCGCTCGCCACACCGGTCATCGTCAAGTACCGCGACGACCGCACCGACACACGCACGGAGCTCGAAACATGGATCCGCTAGCCGCCCCGATCGTCGACCTCGCCCGCACCCTCATCGATATCGACTCGACCAGCGGCGGGGAAGCCGCGGTGACAACGTGGCTCGCCCGCGACCTGCGCGAGCGGGGATACCAGGTCACCGAGCAGCCGGTGGTCGACGACCGGGTCAACGTCATCGCCACCGTCGGCGCGACCGAGCCGGAAACCGTCTATTCGACCCACATCGACTGCGTGCCGCCCCACTTTCCGAGCCGGTTGGAGGGCGATACGCTCTACGGGCGCGGCGCCTGCGACGCCAAGGGAATCCTGGCCGCCCAGATCATGGCCCTCGATCGGCTCCGCGAGTCGGGCGAGAATCGCGTGGGCCTGCTCGTCGTGGTCGGCGAGGAGAACGGCAGCCACGGCGCCCGCGCCGCAAACCGGCTCTCGAACCGCTCGCGCTACCTGATCAACGGCGAACCCACCGACAACCGCCTCGGCGCCGCCACCAAGGGCGCCTACCGGGTCCGCCTGTCGGCCACCGGCCGTGCCGTCCATTCGGCGTACCCGGAGTTGGGAGACTCCGCCGTCGAGAAGCTCCTCGACGCCCTGGTCGCCCTCCGCGACCTCGAGCTGCCGGTCGATCCCGTGCTCGGCGCGACCACCTACACGGTCGGTGTCCTGTCGGGCGGCGTGGCCCCCAACGTCGTCCCTCCCGTGGCCGAAGCCGACGTCAACTTCCGGACGGTCGAGCCGGCGGCACGCGTTCGCGAGCGGCTCGATGCGTCGATGCCCGGCTCGGTGTCGATCGACGACGTCATGATCGTCCCGCCCGTCCGACTGACGACCCTGCCGGGGTTCGAGACCGCCCCCTTCTCGTTCACCACCGACATCCCGTTCCTGACGTCGTGGGGGAAGCCCCTGCTGGTAGGGCCGGGCTCGATCCACGTGGCGCACACGGCGGAGGAGCATGTCAGGATCGACGAGCTGGTCGAGTCGGTCGATCTGTACGAGAAGTTGGCGCGGGACCTGCTGGCCGCCGAGAGCTGACGGCCCTACCGGCGGCCGCTAACCGCTACCGTCGCTCCGGATCGTCGGGGCACCCGCGTTGCGGTCCTGCCAACCCGTGATGCGGCCTTCCAGGTGCGCCAGTCGTTCGCCCAAGGTCCGGATCTCGCGAACGATCCACAGCGCGGCGGCGAGAATCATCGCCGGCGTGACCCAGGGCGGCCATTCCATCGACCAAGTATAGTGCTTGCAGTTACCGCGGGGCCACATCCGCGTTCGATCCACTCCGACCGTCGCCACCTCCACGGCGACCGGAGGACGGGTTACTGGTGAACATCGAAGCCGCTACCGGCGCACTACCTCCGCATCGAGGATCTCCACCCTGTCGACCGGCGTCTCCCCTTCCGTCGGCACCGCTTCGATCCGCGCCACGACGTCGAGCCCCTCGACGACGACGCCGAACACGGTGTAGACGCCGTCGAGCGCCGGGGCCGCGGAGGTCACGATGAAGAACGACGTAGACGCGCTGGCCGGATCGTCGAGGCGCGCCATGGACACGATGCCCCGCACGTGCCGCGTGTCGTTGAACTCCGGCTGCATGTTCTGCACGAAGCGCTGCTGGCGGTCGGTGAGCGGCTCGCGGCGGGTCGGCAGGTGGCCGCTCTGGATGACGAAGCCGGGCACCACCCGGTGGAACGAAATGCCGTCGTAGACGCCCGAGTCGACCAGCCGCAGGAAGTTGCGGACGTGGTTCGGGGCGCGGTCCGGATACATGTCGATCGCGATGCGGCCGTGGGTGGTGTTCAGGACCGCTCGGAAGGCGGCGAGCTCGGCGTCGGTCTCGGTCGTGAACGGCGGGATTTCCGGCGGGGGCTTGTCGCGGATCGTCACCCGGTGCACGGCGACCCGCTCGGCGGCGCGGCCCGCGGCGTCGACCGGCGTCCGGGAGATGCGGGTGACGACATCCATCCCGTCGGCCACCTGGCCCCAGATGGTGTGCTGCCCGTCGAGCCCCGGCTGGTCGACGACGCAGATGAAGAACTGCGAGCCGCCGCTGCCCGGCTGTGCGGGAACCAGCACCGCCGAGACCGTGCCCCGCACGTGCCGGGCGTCGCTGAACTCGGCGTCGACGAGGCCGAGACCGCCCTGGCCGTACTCCGCGGCGCGTTCCGGATCGGCCGTGAACGGGTCGCCGCCCTGGACGATGCCGTTGGCCACCATGCGGTGGAAGGTGGTGCCGTCGAAGTGCCCGTCCCCGGCGAGCTGCATCACCAGACCGACGTGGTTGGGAGCCAGATCCGGCCGCAGATCGATGGCGATCGTGCCGCGATCGGTCTCGAAGACCGCCTGCTTGCCGCTCATCTCCTCGAGCGTGAGCGGGGTGACGAAGGGCTCGCCGGCCTGAGCGGCCAGCGCCGGCGCAGACAGCCACCCCAGCACGGGGACCGCCGCCAGCCAGACGAGTCGATGGAATCCGCGGCGGGCGCCCCGCCGCACTCGAAGCAACGCACCAAGTTTCATCTGCACACCTCGCCCTGATCTAATAGCATGATCGGATGCCTCTGCTGAGCGAACCCGAACCAGTACCCCGTTCGGGCCGGGGATGGCTGTTCCTGCTCGTCGCGCTGGCCTTGGCCGCCGGCGCAGGCTACTACCTGTACCAGTCGGGGATTCTGACACCGTCCGAGGACGCCGACCGCCGCGTGGCCGCCGACGCGCCGGCCTCGTCCCGGCCCGCCCCGGCGGCACCGGTGGCGCCGGAGCCCGAACCGGCCGCGGGGGGGGGGGGGGGGGCGGGGGGCGGCCGCGCCCCCCCCCCCCCCCGCCCCGCCCCCCCCCCCCCCCCCCCCCACCCCCCCCCCCCCCCCCCCCCCCCCCCGCGCCCCCCGGGGCGCCCCCCCCCCCCAACCCCCCCGCGGCGCGGGCCCCCCCCGGGGGCCCCGCCCCGGCGCCGGAACCCGAGCCCGAGCCGGAGCCCGCAGCGGCGCCCCCGCCTTCCATCGGGTTGCGCGTCACCAGCGACGTGGACGGCGCCGAGGTGTTCATCGACCGCCGTTATGCCGGCACGACGCCGTTCGAATCGTACGACGTCGAGCCCGGACGCCACCGCATCAACGTCTCGGCTCCCGGCTACGAAGGCCATGCCGAGGACGTGGAGATCACCGACCGGCTGACGAACATCGACGTGCGCTTCCGGCAGGTCCGGCTGGACCAGCGCATCCGGGTCGTCCACAAGCACCGCTTCGGCGACTGCGAGGGCCACCTGGTGGCCACGACGCGCGGGATCGCCTACGAGACCGACGACGACGACGCGTTCGAGGTCCGCCTGGACGGTCTCGAGGAGTTCGCGGTCGACTACATGGCGCACAACCTGCGGCTCAAGGTGCGGGGTGGAAGGACCTACAACTTCACGGACGGCGAGGAGAACGCCGACGCCCTGTTCGTGTTCCACCGGGCGGTGGAGGAAGCCAGGGACCGGCTCGCCCGCGGGGAGTCGCCGGCAGCTCCATGAGCCCGAGGCCGCCCGCCCGCTGCCCGTGGGGCGCGTCCGACCCGCTCTACGTCCCCTATCACGACGAGGAGTGGGGGGTGCCGCTGCACGACGACCGGCGCCTCTTCGAGATGCTGGTGCTGGAGGGCGCGCAGGCAGGCCTGAGCTGGCTGACGATTCTTCGCCGGCGGGAAGGCTATCGCCGCGCCTTCGACTGCTTCGACCCGCGGGCGGTGGCCCGCTACGATGCACGCGACGTCGAGCGCCTGCTGGCCGACGGCGGGATCATCCGGAACCGGTTGAAGATCGACTCGGCCATCAACAACGCCCGCGCGTTCCTGGCCGTGCAGGAGGAGTTCGGCAGCTTCGACCGCTACGTCTGGGGTTTCGTCGACGGCCGCCCGACCCAGAACGCCTGGACGACGCTGGAGGAAGTGCCGGCGCAGACGCCGGTATCGAACGCGATGAGCAGGGACCTGAGGAAACGGGGCTTCACCTTCGTCGGCCCCACCATCTGCTACGCCCACATGCAGGCCACCGGCATGGTCAACGACCACCTGGTGGGCTGCTTCCGTCATCGCGAGGTCCGGCTGCTGCCCTGAGCGCCGGTCGAGCTCGACGCGGGCGCCGGGAAACCCGGGCGTTCACGGCGGGCTCGCGGTGACCGCACGGATGCGCTGCAGGGCTATCGCCGCGGCGTGCACCACGTTCAACGAATCGACGGCCGGCTCGATGTCGATCCTGACCCGCTCGTCGCACAGATCGAGCGCGTCCCGGCTGACGCCGTCGCCCTCGTTGCCGAGCAGCAGAGCGAGCCCGGCAGCGGAGCCGCGCCCGCGGCGCACGAACGCCTCGATCTCGGTCGCCGGTTCCAGCGGCGTCAGAGCGACCACGCGCGCTCCATCGTCCCGGACCCGCGCCAGCACGCCGGGCCAATCGCCCGCCACCCGAAACGGGAGCTGCAGGGTCGTTCCCATCGACGTCCGGATCGCCTTGCGGTAGAGCGGGTCCGCGCAGGTCGGCGACAGCACCACCCCGGCCGCGCCGAACGCGGCCGCGTTGCGGAAGATCGAGCCGACGTTGTCCGGGTCGGATACGCCCTCGAGCACGACGAGCGGACGTCCCGGCGCGGCGCGCGGAAGCCCGGCGCCGTGTGTCCCGGGCCTCGGACGCTCTCCCAGGGCCAGGCAACCACGATGGAACCGGAAGCCGGTCACGAGCCGCAACTGCGCGGCGTCGGCGACGTAGACGTCGGGCCGGCGTTCGTCGCCGCAGGCCGCCAGGGCCGGCGCCAGCCCATCCAGCGCGCCGTCGATGACCCGCAGCGACCGCGCGCGGAAGCGCGACGCCAGCAGGCGCTCGACCGCCAGCCGCCCCTCTGCAACGAAGAGCCCGCGATCACGCATCAGCGCCGGGTCAGAGACGATGCGGAAGTCGTCCAGGCGGGGATCGTCGACGGCGGCGACCCGGATGCGATGGATCGGCACGGCTACGCCGACCGCACCACCTGCCGCCGGCTGCGGTGCCGGTCGAGCACCTCCAGGCCGATGCGCTTGCTCAGATAGACCTTCGACTCGCGGCTGTCGGCGGCGTCCGGCTCGAACTTGATCACGTTGAACTCGAACTGGTCCAGGGTGCTGCGCATGTCGTAGAAGCAGTTCTTCGTCTTGACGACGATCTCGCTGAACCCGTTGTCGTGGGCCCACGCCTCCTGCTCTTCGGTAAGGGCCCGGAAGAACCCGCGCCCCCGCCAGTCGCGGCGCGTCCCGCCGAGCCAGTTGTAGAGCACCTTGCGATCCTGGAACTCGACGGTCGGCTGGAGCCGGGCCACCAGATCGGCCAGCTTCGGCTCCGTCTCGTGGATGCGGATCTCGTGCGAGACCTTGTAGGCAACCGGCACCACCGTGCCGGGATCGTCGGGCAGGGGCGCCTCGGCCATCAGGATCTGGTGATCGCGCTCGTCCAGCCGCCGAACCACCTCGGTAGCCGTCTTCCTGCTCGGGAACTCGCCGAAGTACTCCTCGATGTACTCGATTTCCAGTGCGCCCTGCTGCAACCCGTACTCGCGGATCCGGTACTCCATGGTGATTGGCGCGAGCATCATACACTGCGCACATGCCGGAGCTTCCCGATGTGGAGGTCTACGTCGAGTGCCTCGCGGCGCGCCTCGTCGGAGAGCGGATCGAGCGTGTCCGGCTGCTGCGTCCGTTCGTTCTCCGCTCCGTCGCGCCGCCCCTCGACGCCGTGGAAGGACGGACCGTCCGCACCGTCGAGCGCCTCGGCAAACGCGTCGTCATCGGCCTGTCCGGCGAGCTGTTCCTCGTTCTGCACCTGATGATCGCCGGCCGCCTGCGGTGGCGCGACCGCGGGACGCGGATCCCGCGCAAGCTCGGCCTGGCCGCGTTCGACTTCTCCAGCGGCACCCTGCTGCTGACCGAGGCCGGTTCCATCAAGCGCGCCGCGCTGCACCTGGTTGCGGGGCGCGCCGGCCTGTGCGAGCACGATCGCGGCGGCATCGAGGTGCTCGCCTGCGATCCCGGCGCCTTCCGGGATGCGCTCGTGCGCGAGAACCACACGCTCAAGCGGAGCCTGACCGACCCGCGCCTCTTCTCCGGCATCGGCAACGCCTACTCCGACGAGATTCTGCACGCCGCCGGCCTCTCGCCGGTCAAGCTGACGCACCGCCTGACGGCGGCGGAGATCGCCCGGCTGCACGAAGCGGCGCGGACGACCCTGCGGGCCTGGACGGAGCGGCTGCGGCGGGAAACCGGCGACCGGTTCCCGGAACAGGTGACGGCGTTCCATCCCGAAATGGCCGTCCACGGCCGCTACGGCAAGCCGTGCCCGACGTGCGGGTCGCCCGTGCAGCGCATCGCCTACGCGAGCAACGAGTCGAACTACTGCCCCGCCTGCCAGACCGGCGGCAAGCTGCTCGCCGACCGCGCGATGTCCAGGCTGCTCAGGGGTGACTGGCCCCGGTCGCTCGACGAGTGGGACGCGATGAAGGAAGAACGCAGCGTTTCCCGCCCCGCGGCTGATCCGCAGCAACGCGAACGTGCCGGGAACTGAACGTAGCAGGCGATCCGCGTCCGGACGCAGCGCAATCGTAACCACCGATCCCCGCCGCCACGACGGTGCGCCGCGGGCGTCCGAGCGCGGCCGCCGTCAAGGAGCCACGCCACGGAACAAGGCGGCCGCCGTGCCCAACGCCTCCCGGTCGCCCACCAGGATCGCGGTATCGCCCGGCGCGTAGCGGAAGGCGTCGTCGCGGCGGTAGATCGGCGCGCCGTCTCGCACCACGGCCACCTGGATGGCGCCCGTCCGTCGACGGAGGTCCAGCGTCCGCGCGTTCTCGCCGATGGCCGGCGAGCCGTCCTCGACCTCGACCAGCTCGAGCGCGTCGTGGATGCCGAGGTGCTGGAGCGCGTCCAGCGCGAGGTCCGGGGCGGCGGTCCCGCGCAGGAGCCCGTAGTGCTCGCTGCGGACCGCATCCAGCTCGTGCGCGATTCGGCCGGCCGGAATCTCGTAGCCCTCCAGCGCCCGCTTGAACAGCTCCAGCGACGCCTCGAACTCCTCGACCACCACGGCGTCGGCGCCCAGCCGCTGGAGCTCGTCGATGGCGCGCACGTAGCGGGTGCGAACGACGATGCGGGCGGCGGGCGCCAGTTCACGCGCCGCGGCAACGCCCCGACGTTCCTCCATCGAAGAAGGGATGGCGAAGACGATGATGCGGGCGTGGGCTCCCGCAACGCGCTCGAGCAGCGCGTGCCGGGTGCCGTCGCCGTAGACGGCCGGTACTCCGTCGGTGCGCGCCTGCCGCACGAGCTCCAGGTTCTGGTCGATGACGGCGCAACGAATCCCCGCCGCGCGCAGCATGCGGGCCAGATAGCGTCCCGCCAGGCCGTAGCCGATGACGACGGCGTGGTCGCGGAAGCCGGCGGCGGCCGACTCGTCCTCGTGCTCCGTCCGGCGCCCTGGCGCGCGCCCCGCGGAACCGGCGAGCCGCGTCGCGACGGCCTCAGCCACACCGCGGGCCGACCCGATGAGAAACGGCGTCGCCATGAGCGACAGCGCCGCCACCGACAGGAAGGTCTGGTAGTCGTCGCCGGCGAACAGGCCCAGCGGGAGTCCGGCGGCAGCCAGCACGAACGAGAACTCGCCGACCTGCGCCAGCCCCAGGCCGCTCCGGAGGGAGATGTCGAGCGGCCGGCCGCGGAGCATGATCGCACCGGTCGCGACGACGGTCTTCAGGACGACGATCGAGACCGCCGCACCGACGACGATCAGCGGCCGCTCGACGAGCAGCGACAGGTCGAGCAGCATGCCGATCGACGTGAAGAAGACGCCGCTGAACAGCACGCGGAACGGAATGACGTCGGAGAGCGCCTGCTGGCCGTACTCCGACTCGGAGATGATCAGCCCCGCCAGAAACGCCCCGATGGCGAGCGAGAAACCGGCCGCGGCGCTCACCAGCGCCGTGCCGATCGCGAAGAAGCCGACGCAGAGCGTGAAGAGATCGCGGTTCCGCTCGGACACCACCCGATCGAGCGTCCAGCGCACCGCGAACCGCCCCCCGACCACCAGCGCGACCATCGCACCGAGGCTGACCAGCAGTTGCATCCAGACCGACGGCGCGCCCGGCCGGCCGGCGGTCCCGGCGAGCAGCGGGAGCAGCGCCATGATCGGGACGATGCAGAGGTCCTGGAAGAGCAGGATCGACACCGCCTCCCGCCCGTGCGGCGTGTCGAGCTCGCCCCGGTCCGCATACAGCTTCGTCACCGCCGCGGTGGACGACATCGCAACCAGGGCGCCGTAGAAGAGCACTCGCGCCAAGGGGATGTCCAGGGCCGTCCCGGCGGCGACCGCCAGCGCCAGCATGCCGGCCATCTGCACCCCGCCGGCGATCGCGACCGACCGGCCCCAGCGCAGCACGTCGGAGAGCGACAGCTCGAGGCCGATCTCGAACAGCAACAGCACGACGCCGATCTCGGACAGCGCCGCGACCGCCTCCGGATCCGGAATCAGGGCGGTGCCGGACGGACCGATGAGAACGCCCACGACGAGAAAGCCCGCGAGCGGCGGCAGATGCAGTCGATGCGCGAGAGCCACGACCGGCAGGGCCAGCCCGGCGATGATCGCCAGGTCGCGCAGGACGCCGAGGTCGTGCATGAGGACTTTCGCGAGATGCGGAGCGAGTGTAGCACTGCATGCTCGACCGGCCTCCCTCCCCTCGCATCGAACCCACCTGTCAACGGCAATCGCGCAGTTGCAGAGCGATCGCGCGCACTACGATTCGCAGGCCTTCTGCGACACCCGGCGCACCTGTCTTCCTACCGGCAGCAAGCGACTCTCGTATTCCCGTACTCCGGCTGCCCGTGTTCGGCTTCGCTTACCTCCGTCGTTCTTGCACGCCGTGCTGTAACGTTGCGCGGTTCCTGGAACGCATCGGCCTGAAGCGGAACGGATTCGAGCACCCTTCCGCGTGCGCCGACCGGGTTCGGTCGGCGGGCGTCTAAACCTCAGGGGTAAGAGAGAAAGTGCTGCTGCGCCCGGAAGTCGTTGTTCCCGATGTCGCGAACGTCTGAGTCCACAGTGTCTCCAGGCGGCGTCGAAGGCTCGAACGCCGCCAGACCCAGCATCCTTCCACATTGGCTGCTGCGCGCGCGA
Organism: Acidobacteriota bacterium; assembly: GCA_009861545.1. Classification (NCBI taxonomy): domain Bacteria; kingdom Pseudomonadati; phylum Acidobacteriota; species Acidobacteriota bacterium. Next base: position 166,643 of record VXME01000160.1, read on the forward strand.
GTGATTCCGCCGCCGCCGCCCCCGGACTACGTACGCCCCGCACCGCTGCTGCGGCGCATCGACGGGGTGCTGGAGCGGCGGCTGACGGTGCTTCAGTCGCCCGGCGGCTTCGGCAAGACGACCGCGCTGGCGGACGTCAGTCATAGAAAGAGGAGAAAGGGCGTAGTGGCCGCCTGGCTTTCGCTGGACCAGGACGACAACGCGGACGTGTTCGGGCACTACCTCGCTCGCGCATTCGAGCACGCGGGCCTGAACCTCGCAGCGATCGGCAACGAGGACGCCTGGTCGTCGTCGCCGTTCATGCAGCGACTGGGCATGTTGGCCAGTGCGATCGAGCTGCACGCGGATCCGTGCCTGCTCGTACTCGACGAGGTGGATCTGCTGCCGCCCGGCACCGTCGAATCGGTCGGTCTGCTTCTGAAGGGCAGTCCCCGCAACCTGCACATCGCGATGGCGTTCCGGTCCAATCCGGGGCTCGACCTCGCGCCGAGCCTCCTCGACGGCAGCGCGATTGTCCTCAAGGCATCGCAATTCCGCTTGTCGCGGCCGGATATTGCCCGGTTCTTCGACGAGGCGCTAACGCGCCGCCAACTTGTCGCAGTCGAAGAGCGCACGGCCGGATGGCCTGTAGCGCTCATGGTCGACAAGAACAGACGCGCCGCCAGCGTGGAGCCGCTTGGCGGGGACATCGTCGGACTCTCCGAGAACTACGTGGGCGTCCGGTTGCTCCGAGGGCTGTCGAACCAGGACCGCCGGTCTCTCTTCAACCTGGCCGTCTTCGACTGGATCGATGCCGACATCGTGGACGAGGTGCTGGGTTCGAGCGACGCCCGCCTGTGCGTCTCCGCGCTGCCTTCGCTCGACGGCCTTCGGCTGCCCGTCGACGGGAACGATGCGGAGTGGCGTCTGCATCCGTTGGTCAAGGAGTACTGCGCCAGTCGATTCGCGGTCGAGAATCCGGTGCGCAAGCGCTTCCTGCATACGAGGATAGCGCGCGTGCTCGCACGACACGGCCACCTGGAACTGGCTTGGCGCCATGCCACGCGGGCGGGCGACTACCGACTCGTCGGCGAGCTCATCGAGAATGTCGGCGCGTTCGGGTTGTGGCTGCGCGAGGGCATAGGCGGACTGGCCGCAGCCGGCCGGTTCCTGACATCGAGGATCACGGCGGTGTCTCCGCGCCTCGGACTGCTGCGCTGCATCGATCTCAGGCTCGCGTCGAGGCACGAAGAAGCGTCGGCGCTGTACGAGACCATCGCAGTGGAGACTGACGGTTTCACCCGCGACCGGAAGGGTGGGGATCCCGAAGCGCTCACCGTCGACCGGGTCTTGACGCAGGCGGTGCTCGCCGGCGGCACGTGTCGTTTTCTGCACGGTGCGCTCGACTCGTTGGTGCCGGCCGGCGCGGCAGCCGAATGTTCCGGCGAGCGCCGCCATTTCGTTTCGAGCGCCCGGCATCTCCTGCGCTGCATCTCCTGTTGCCATCGGGCCGAGTTCGAGGAGAGCCGCCGCCACGGACTGAAGGTGCGCGCCCGTTTCGCAGACGACATGCGGTACGGGGACCTTTTCGCGAGCATCTACCTCGGGATGGTGGACATGGTCCAAGGGCGCGTGCAGGGGGCGATCGAATGGTACAAGCGTGCCCGGCGGGCCACGAGGGATTTCTTTCCTTCCGATCCCCGGCTGGCGACGAGCAACGATGTCCTCGCCATCGAGCTCGATCTCGAGCGGAACCGGGTGAAGGCGATTCAGCAGCGCAAGTTGCAGGGGTTCACCGAACTGCGGGGAATCTGGAACGAGATCTATGCGGTTGCGGTAGCGGTCCGCGCGGAACTGACGTTCGAGCAGTTCGACGGCAGAGCCGTAATCGAGTTCCTGGGCCGAACGGTCGAGGACGTCCGGAGGATGGGCGCCCGGAGCCTGGAGACCTATCTGTCGGCGCTGCTGGCCTACTATCTGGTCAGGGTTGGCCGGACCGCAGAGGCGGCGCAGGTCTGGCAGGAACACGCCCTGCCCTGTGAGACTTCGGAACTGCTCGATCTGGACGGCCAGTCCTGGCGCAGGATGGAGGCGCTGTCGTGCGCCCGCGTGGCCCTGCTGGTCGCGCAGGACGACCTTCGGGGCGCCGAGGAGCTGGCGAGCGCACTGTGGGTCACCGCATCGGAACGTGGAATGACCCGCACGGCGATGCGGGCCCTGGGGCTGTCGGTCACGGTTGCCCACCGGGCGGGTCGCGAGGACCGCGCACTCTCACGACTGGTCGAGTTCCTGCGCCTCATGAGCAGAGTGGACTACGTCCGGCCGTTGGTGAGCCAGGGAGAGACAGCCCGCACGCTGCTGCGACGTCTGCCCGGCACGGGTCTCGACGTGAGTCTGCAGAAGAACGCCGAGGCCGTGCTGTCGCACTTCGGCGAGCCATCCCGCGCCCGACCTCAGGAGTTCACCCCGCGAGAGCTGGACGTGCTGGCGGAAGTCCGCCGCGGCCACCGAAACAAGACAATCGCCAACGCTCTGGGGATAACGGACGGCGGCGTGCGCTACCACCTCAAGAACATATACCGCAAGACCGGCGTCCGTCGGCGGCTCGACGCCGTCCGCTACGCGGAGGAGAAAGGGATCCTCGGCTGAGTTACCTCGCTGTCCGCCAAAGCGGGGCTATGCGGAGCTCGGGACTATGCGGAGTTGCTCCGGGTTCCGCTTGCTCAAGTACCTGTAGAACCAATGATTTGCGTCAGTTGATCGGTCCCCGAGACTTCGCATAGTCGGGATGCTCTGTCCGGCCTGATTGGCCGGAAAGGAGCATTTCATGACCGTTCCCAGCTCGTGGTCCCTCGACGATCTGGTCGAGGCGTTCTACCCAGCACCAACGACGTACGCGCGGTCTGCGTCCACAGACTTTGCGTGGCCGCGCCCGGCTCGTCCGGATGCTCGTCCGGGCCGCTCTTGGCGCGGACCCGCTCGACCCTGCTCGCCTCGCGCCGGCCGATGTAGTGGCGTTCATCACATCGCTACGAGGACGGTTCTCTCCTGGCTCGATGCGGACCGTGCGGTCGACGTTGCGGTCGTTCTTCCGGTTCCTGCGCTTCGAGGGTTCTGCGGCGACGAGCTCGAGCGCAACCTCGGACCGGACAACCGTTTTCGATACCGCGGACGATCTCATTGCGACCGTGACGCTGTTGAGCACGACACCTACCGGTCCCGTTCGCGGAAGGGCCGGGTGATCGCTGGGTCCGTACGAAACAGAAGACCGCGGGACTCATTGGAACTAGCCCCCCCACGCTGCCGCCGCCACCCGGTGCACCGCCGAATGACGTTGTCTGTCTCGAAACACCCTTCCAGCTCAGGGTTGCCCGACAGCGTATCGGACGAATATTGCACGACGGTGGTGCCGGTCATGACGCCGGGGGTGTCCGCCCGTGACTCCCAGGACATCAAGCGTGCCCGAATCTCGCCGGTGTCGTTCGGCAGGCGGAACGCGACCTCGTCGGACGTCAAGGTGAGCCTCCCATCGATCGAGATCGTCCCGGACTGGACGGTCCACTCGTAGTTCGGCGGCGCGGTGAACGTGCTCGCCACCGACCCGGTGACCGTTGCGCCGTCCTGCGTGAAGTTGACTGTCAGGGGTATCCAGGAAGCGCAGTCAGGCAGGCTGTTGCAGTTCTCCTCGTCCAATGCCTGCCAGTCCGGCGGCACGGTTATGCTCGTCACGTTCAGGTCACCCTCCCAATGTCCATGGAACTCCGGGAAGACCCGGATGCTTAGCGAGCCTTGCCCGCCGGACGGGACCTGGGCGGATATCGTCGCCTCGCCGGCCGAGACGGCGGTCACGAGGCCCGACGACGACACGGTCGCAACGGCCGGGGCATCCGACTCCCAGACTGCATTGGTGACGGCCTGTGTGCCAGTGCCGCTCGACGAAAGGCTTGCCTGAAACTGCACCTCGTCGCCGATGTAGATCGTGCCGTGGTTCTCGGGATAGGTGACGGAGACGCTCGACGTCGTGACCGGCGACGGCGCGCTGAGACCGCCACTATCCCCGCCGCAGGCAACTGCCAGCAGGCAGGCTGCGGCGAGCAGCCCGCAGGCCAAGTCCCTATTCGTTCGGCGGACAATCGCGTGGAGCCGGCTTTTCACCGTTTTCCTCCGTCGAGCAACCGGCAAGCGATGCCGGCGGCCCTTGTCGACAGACAGTCATCCGCAGCGGATCGAGCCGGCTGACGTGGTGTTCAACAGGGTGACGAACGTCGTGAAGTCATCCTCGGTGCTGTAGCGGTTGTCGGACCCGTTGTGGTGGACCGGAACTACGAAGTCGATCACGGTGTCGCCGTTCACGTCCGCAGGCACGGCATAGGTTCCGAAATGGCGGTCCGATCCGGCGAACGGCTCGGGAGACATCGCCTGGAATTGGCCGCTCCCGTTGTTCCGGTACACCAGTGGCGACTCGGTGACCACGCGGCCGAGGCTTCGCGCCATGACCAGATCCGCGCAGCCGTCGCGGTCAACGTCGTGCATTCTCGGGTCTGCGGTGTTGTGCAGTGGAGCGCCGTCCATGTAGCGCTCCAGAGTGGTGGCGCTCTGATCGCCCATCCGGGTAGGCGTCTCGTCGACAAACGACATGGGTCTGCGGCGACGGAGCACGCCGGACGCTGTCCCGTCATTGATGAGAATCTGAATGTAGCGACCCGTGTGCCAGAGCACGTCCGACTGGGTGTCACCGTTGCGCTCGTGCACGAGCAACAGGTCCTGAAACCCGTCGTCGTTGACGTCGAAATGCGTCAGCGACGGGACTGACGTGTAGCCGTCGTAGAACGCCGGATGCGGCAGTTCAATGCGTTCCGGATAGTGCCCGGTACCGTCGTTCACCAGGACGATGCTGAACTGGTTGATGTGGGTCGGATCGAAGTCCCGGATCTGTCCGAGCGCGAGGTCGAGGTCGCCATCATTGTCCAGGTCCACCAGGTCGTTTCCCACGTGCCGCCAGAACTCCGGTTGCGGGTTGTGGAGCAGCTCGTAGGGTGCGCGATCGGGGTCGAGCGTGAACGTGCCATCGCCATTGTTCACCATGAAGTGGCCTATGACGTTGGCGCCACCGCTGCTCTCGACCCACAAATCGATGTCGCCGTCACCGTCGATGTCGCCTGACGCCGCGGTCTTGACGTGAAGGTCTGCGAGCCCGGAGTATCTGGGGCTCGGCCGCAATTCGTGTTCCTGCCTGACCGCGTCCGCCAGCGCTTCCGATGGCCGAAGCGCTCCGTCCTGGCTGCTCAGGAACAACTGCGGCGGATTGCCGTAGTTGTCCCATCCGCCGACCCCATCTTCCACGTAGACGCCGGCATCGAAGACCGCGAGGTCCGGTCGCGTGTCGCCGTTGAAATCGTCCGCGACTACGACCGCTTTGCGCACGTCGATCGTCCCTTCGACCAATTCCGGCGCGTGCCTCAAGCCTCCGTCGCCCATGCCGACAAACACGTGCAGCGTCGTCTTCGTGAGTCGTTCCTCGCGAGTCGCGCCGCCGTAGTAATCGGTACGCCCTCCCGCGAGGATGTCGTCGCGGCCATCAGCGTTGAGATCTGCGACGGCGTGGACGAAGTCAAGCCGGCCGAGATCAGGATCGGTAAGGACGCGGGAAAAGGTGAGCCTCGAAGACGTTTGTGCATTCGCTACGGAACAGCCGAGCAACACTGCCCCGATCACTACGACGAACTGGCGCGACAACATGGACACTCATCCCTCGTGTGCCGAACTCGAATTCGGCCTCGGGCCTCCTCTCGGCGCTAGCCGTCCAGGGACCCAGTCGACCGGGCGCCTCGCGCCGACTGCCAACTGCGAATTGCCACCCGCGTCCGCGGACCGAACAGGCCGTCCGCGACGCCAGGGTCGAAGCCCGCCGCCTGGAGGCCCTGCTGCACCTGCCGCCGCGTCGACCGGTCGAGACCGAGCCCTTCCTCGACCACCGGGCCGTTGCAGCCCCACGCGCGAACCAGGCACCCCGCGCCGCCGGGCGAACGACACTCGGCCAGCGCCCGCTGCTGGGCACTGGACGCAGAGGCGTACGATTACGCCCAACCCACCGCCGTGCTGTGCGCGTCCTGGTCGGCCGCATTCGCCCCGCAACGGTTGAACGTCGGCACGACCGAGCACCCGGTGGCGCACTCGCGCAACGCCGCCGCGTGCGCCGCTGCCGACATCTCGTAGTCCACGGCCCAGCCCCACTGGTCGCCCTGCCGCTCTTCGATCGCCAGCGCCCCTACCAGGGGCTGGGCCGACGACGACGACACGAAAATGACCAACGCGAGAACCGCTACAACAAGCGTCGTCTGGTTCGCATCTTGCTAAATCCGTCATGGGCGCCTCAAGACCCAAACGCCGCAATGCGGCAGGGGTTGCCACGGGCTGCCAACAACGCTCAACGTCGGATGCACCGGTGCCGTGCCGTGGCTACTGGCGACAATGAATAGTAGTTTGCGGCCCGCATCAGCAGCAACGGCTAGTTCAATTGGCGCTCAGGGACCAGACCGTTTGTCCTGTGGGTTCGCCACCTGGAATCGTCTGCTACCCGTAACGGGCACGGCACTCTCTGGTCAAGCCTGAATCGCTGACGTTGAATCGTTCGGCGTCCCCGTACCTCATCGGGGGGCTGACCAACGGCACGCAGCTTCGCGGTCAGATCTGCAATCGACGTGATGACGCCGCGCGACAGCCGGCAGAAACCCCAACGATGGCATCCAACCCCGCAGACGCTCGCCGCGACGTCCGCTACGAGCCCAACGAGCGTCCTCCCAAGTTGCTGTCCCTCGGGCTCGGAATGCAGCATGCGCTGCTCGCTGTTTCCGGCATCGTGCTGGGCCCGACGATCCTGATCCACACCGCCGGCGGCAGCGATGCCTATCTGATGTGGGCGGTGTGCACGGCGTTGGCGATCTGCGGGATCACAACTGCGGTCCAGGCAGTGCGGGTCGGGCACATAGGCGCCGGCTACGTCCTGCTGATGGGCAGCAGCAGCGCCTTTCTCGCGGTCTCCGTGTCGGCGCTGGAGCAGGGAGGGCCGGGGCTGCTGGCCACGTTGATCATCGTATCTTCGCTGTTCCAGTTCGCCCTGGCGGCCAGGTTGTCGGCGCTGCGCCGGATCTTCACCCCGACGGTGGCCGGCACTGTCGTCATGCTGATCCCGGTCACCCTGGCGCCGGTCATCCTCGGCAAGCTCACCGATGTGCCGGACGGCGCATCGCCGGCGGCGGCGCCGGTCACGGTGGGCGTGACGCTGCTCGTCATCGTCGTAACCGCGCTGCGCGGCTCCAGCCTGTGGCGCCTGTGGGGACCGATCGTCGGCATCGTCGCGGGCACCGCGACCGGGGGCCTTGCCTTCGGACTCTACGACACGGCGGGCATTCGCCAGGCGGGCTGGATCGGCTTGCCGCCCATTGCCTGGCCCGGACTCGATCTCGGCTTCGGACCCGAATTCTGGGCCCTGCTGCCGGCGTTCGTGCTGGTGACCATCGTGGGTGCGATGGACACGCTCGGCGACGGCGTCGCCATCCAGCGGGTGTCGTGGCGCCGGCCGCGCGCCATCGATTTCCGGTCGATCCAGGGTGCGATGTCGGCCGACGGCCTCGGGAACCTGTTGTCGGGTCTGGCCGGCACGCTGCCGAACACGACCTATGCCACGGGCATTTCGATCGTGGAGCTGACCGGCGTGGCCGCCCGCTCGGTCGGCGTCTGCATCGGGCTCATCTTCGTCGTGATTGCGTTCATGCCGAAGCTCCTGGCGGTAATCATCGCGATCCCCGGCCCGGTGGTGGCCGGCTACTTCGTTCTCCTGGTGGCCAAGCTCTTCACCTTCGGCATCGAGATCCTCCAGCACGAAGGGCTCGACCCTCGGAAGAACGTCGTGGTCGGCCTCGCCTTCTGGATCGGCCTCGCGTTTCAACTCGACTGGATCTTTCCGGAGTACTTCCAGGGACCTTGGAGCGAGATGCTCGGCAGCGCGATAACGGCAGGTGGCTTGACGGTGATCGCACTGACGCTGTTCGAGGAGCTTACGGGACCGCGCCGCCTGCGCCTGCGGGTTACATTGAGCGCCGATGCGTGTCCGAAGATCGATGCTCTCCTGGCGAAGCTCGGCGAGCGCCGGCAGTGGAGCGAGGAGATGGTCGACCGCGTTCGTGCGATTGGCGAGGAGACGCTTCTGTTGCTTATCGGCAGGCAGGAGGAACGCACGGCGGGGAACGGGCGGCAGTTGTTGCTGGTAGCAGGCGGCGAGCGCAATGCGGCCGTGCTGGAGTTCATCGCCGCCACGGACGAGGCGAACCTCGAGGACCGGATGGCGCTGCTCGGTGACCGGCCCGTGGGCGGACGGATGGAGCAGGAAGTACCCCTCCGGTTGTTGCGACACTATGCCTCGTCGGTGCGCCACAACCAGTACCACGACACCGACGTGATCACGGTCCGCGTCGAGTCCGCCTCGAACACGAAGCTCTGAGCCGGCACGAAGCGGACGCGTGACATCGAGCACGGGGATACCCGCAACCACGCGAGCATGGCGCGGTGCGGCAGGCGCGGGTCGCGCGGAACTCGGCTCCCCTACCTGCAGTCCGCCGTCAAGCAGGTCCCTGGGTTCCCTACCTGGAATCGTCTGCTACCCGCAACCGGCACGACACTCTCTTGTCAGGCCTGAATCGCTGACGTTGAATCTTCCGACGTTGCCGACCGCACACTCATCGAGCGGATTCATGCACAACGGAACACGTCTACCCATCTATGCACTATCCGTGTCACTCGTTCGCTTCTCGGTGACCCTGGCCGCCATGGCGGCAGGCCTGTGCATGGCCGGTCCGGCTGCCGGCCAGACCCAGCCGCCGGAGGCGCCGCACGTCTGGTCCGTGGATTCCCGGACCGAGGCCGTGCGGGTCCATTGGTGGGCGGTGACGGGCGCGGACTCGTACGACGTCCGCTGGAAGGGCCCGGGGCAGCCGTACGACGACAACCGGATGACAGAGGGCATCGAGGCACCTGAGGGAGTCGAGCCGCACTACTTCTACGTCATTCGGGAACTGACCAACGGCACGCTGTACACCGTGCAGGTGCGCGCGTCGAACGGCGCCGGGAACAGCGGCTGGTCGAACGAGAGGACCCGCAGGCCGACGATGCCTCCCGACCCGCCGGTCCTTCGGCTGACCACGGGGGACAGGAGCATGACCGCCACCTGGGACGCCGTGCCCGACGCGTACTACTACCAGCTCGCCTGGAGCCGGGAAGGCCACGGCGAATCGGATTCCACGAACGTCTGGTCGACGTCCCATACCATCGAGAACCTGGAGCCGGGTAACTACAGGATGACCGGCTGGACGAGGAACGCCGAGGGGAATGTCAGCGAGCAGGCAAGACACGTGTACGCCAAGGTCAGGGACCACGTCGGACCGGGCACGGTCGGGCTGTGCGGCGCGCGGGTCGGCACGCCGACGCAACTGTCGCGGGATGCGGAGGTCGACGTCTGCTGGGACGCCGGGGAGGAGATTCCCACCGGCAAGGACGTGGTGATCGAGGCGCGCGAGCGGTACTTCTGGGACGACGCGCAGCCCTTCAGACCGTGGAAGCGGGTCGCGCGCGGCGATTCCTTCACGGCCTGCTCCGGCGGCGACGGTACCTGCCTGCAATACACGCGCGTGGGCTGGCGGGGGTTGGCCTTCGAGATGGAGCTTCGCATTCGCCGAGGGAATACCGTGCTGGGGACCTCCCCGGTGCTGAAGGCACATATGCCCAACAGCGACACGAACGAGTTGCGGTCTCGCCTCTCGGGGGCCGTAGACGAGGATACGGGGCGCTCGATAGACGTGGCGAAAGGGCCGTTCATCATGCAATTGGAGTTCACCGACCCGTACGTGTACCTGGCGCTGCCGGAGATCGTGCTGGACCTCGCGACGGCAGACTTCGACGTCACCAACGCCACGGTGACCGGCGTCGAGAACTGGGGTAGCTCCTCCGGCGTTTACAGGGTCAGCGTGACGCCGACGACGCTGGGCGAGCCCGTGACGATCGACCTGCCGGCGAACCGGGTGAAGGGCGTCGGCGAGGGGATCTCCTCGAGCGGCGGCAACAACTACACCCGCGACAACACCGCGTCCAACACGGTCGTGCAGGAGACCGCCGCGCCGGGTTCGAGAGGTGCCCGGTCGGGGCTCGCGCCGTTGACGGCGGCGTTCGAGGACGTACCCGCCGCGCACCGGGGCAGCAGCTCGCTCGACGTCCGCCTCCGGTTCAGCGAGGACCTGAGCACGGACTACCCGACTTGGCAGAGCAAGGCCGTCACGGTAGTGGGCGGCAGGATGTTGGCGGTGAAGCCGGTAAACGACCGCAGCGACCTGTGGAGTATCACGGTCTCGCCGGAGTCGGCCGCGCCGGTGACGCTCCGGGTAGGGTCGCGGGGCGCGTGCGACGGGGTCGGAGCGGTGTGCACGGCGGACGGCCGGGCCTTGTCGAACTCGCCGTCGGTGACGATCCAGGGTCCGGACAGCGGCCCGAGGCCGACGGGATCCGGTGCGGGAGAGGCCGCGGGGGTTGTGAACCGTGCGCCGCAGGCGATGGGGACAATACCGCCGCAGGTGCTGGGCGTGGACGACGCGGAGCTGACGCTGGACGCGGCTCGGTACTTCGCGGACGAAGACGAGGACGGGATGACGTTCGCGGCGCGCAGTGCCGACCCGGCCGTGGCGGCGGTGTCGATGGCGGGCCCGCTTCTGGTGGTGACGGCGGTCGGGCCGGGAACGGCCGCGGTGACGGTGACGGCGAGCGATGCCGCCGGCCTGAGCGCGGAGCAGGCGTTCGAGCTGCGTGTGGCGGACCGCTGGGGGCACGCCGCGACGGGGGACACGCTGGCGGCGCTGGGCCGCGGCTATCTGTCGAGCGTGCGCGCGACGCTGGGGCGCCGCGTGGAGTCGCGGGCGCCGGAGGCGGAGATGACAGTGGCGGGTCAGCGGATACCGTTGGACCGATCCACGGCCCGGGAGGTGGGCGTTTCGCTGGTGCGGCGCCTGTTTCCGCGGGCGGGCTCGCCGGGCGGACCGTCCTGGGTGGGACAAGTATCGCCGAGGCAGGCAGGGTTCGGCGGGCCGGCGCTCGGGAGCCCGGCGCCGGGAACGTCGGCCCTCGGAATGCCCGGGTCGGGACTGGCGGGGGCGGGCGCGAGACGAGGCCTGCCGGCGGGGTCTTCAAGCACGATACGTCCCGGACACCTGGCGGTCGGTTCGCCGGGCGGTCTCGGCGGGTTGGGGCTCTTCGGGGGCGGTGCGTCGCGCGTGCTGCGGCGCACGAGCGTCGCGTTGCCGCTGGGTGGCGTGTCGGCCGGGCAAGCGTCCGACGGGGCGGCCCCGGCGTCGCCGGGCCGGCGCTGGACGGTGTGGGGGCAGGGCGACGTGCAGGCGTTCCGGGGCGGCGCGGCGGGCGGTGCCGATGCCTCGGGTGCGACCTACGACGGGAATCTGCAGACAGCCTACGCGGGCATGGACGCGCGACTGAACGAGCAGTGGATGGCCGGGGTGGCGCTGGCGCGCAGCGCCGGTTCAGCGTCGTGTGGTAGCGGCAAGATGAAAAGGGACCCCGCGGCAATCTGAAAAGGGACCCCCT